>JBHJNX010000054.1:0-5712 GCA_050330335.1 Pleurocapsa sp.
GTTTCTACTAGGTATCCTAATCGTATTTGCGATCGCTGCTTGTAATAGCAACACCTCAACTAAACCCAATGCTTTCTTGACAGATAACTGTCGTGTAATGCTACACGCTATGGGAGAAACCTGCGTCCCCCTCGATCCCCAACGTATTGTTGTTCTAGATTCTGTGATGTTAGAGGCTGCAATAGCATTAGACAAAAAACCTGTAGGCAGTCCCCTCAGTTACGTTCCATCTCCTATATCTATAACGGATATTACGGATCTAGGTGACATAGAAGCAATCAATTTGGAGCGTGTCTTAAGTTTAAAGCCTGATCTAATTTTGGGTATAGCAGACTCAGCTTCACCCTATTCTCAGCTTTCTCAAATTGCACCTACTGTTTTAATAAATTTTGACCATAGCGGGGAGTGGAAAAAACACTTTGCCTTTGTAGGAGAGGTGTTAGGCAAATCGGAACAGGTTAAACAGATAATGGCGGATTACTATCAACGAACAGAAGAGTTTAAACAAAAGATAAACGCTGGTAGCAATGATTTAGAAAGAAATTCTAATAATGAAATTCTAGTCTCAGTCGTTCGGATCTATCCCACTGAAATTACTGTTTATACTAAAGTAGGGTTTCCTGGCACAATCTTAGAAGATGCAGGTTTATCTCGCCCACCATCACAAGATTTAGATTTAGAACAAACAGAAGTATTAAACTTTAGTGCTATCCAATACCCCATCTCAAAAGAAGTTATCGATAAAGCAGATGGTGATGCTGTATTCGTAGTTGTTGGTAACTGGGATTTAGAAATCAAAGACGTGCTGGCATCCCTCACAACCGATCCTTTGTGGTCAACATTAGATGCTGTCCAACAGGGAAAGGTATATGAGGTAGGCGATTATTGGGTGGGAAATGGACCAATTGCAGCCAATGCAGTTCTCGACGACCTCTTTAAGTATTTAATACCCCTGATGTGAATTAGGGAAAAGTGAGAAAAAGACAGAAGATGAAAGTTATATCAAGTTCGTTTGAATACTTAAATTAAGGATGAGGTTAAGTAATAAGTAATAGCGTGTGGACGACGCGGAGGCTTGCCCTCGAATGGGGGTTTCCGACCCATGTCAGACCACTTAAGACGGTAATACAATGTTTTCTTTTATGGCAAACATCCTTTGATTTCAACTAATTATCCGTGCTTGATATTATACTATTATCCTTACTTCAGCAATACTATGGATTTTTGGACTTTTGATCTTGTATTTGAAAATTGGGCAACGTTACAAAGCCTTGAATTCGGCAGTCCAAGGCTTTGAGCCATCCAACCAACTCGTGGTTGCTGTTGTGCAGCAAGGTGTAATTCTGCTTGTCTTTGACAAAAGTTAGACCGTTGTAGGGATTAAAAATACTGGTATCGATGTTTCGATTGAAGCGTAAATTTAGAGATTCTTCTAAATCAAAAGCTTTGCTAGCAATTACTTCAAAACTAAGTAGGAAATCTTGCCAATTAGGAGCGAGTGTTTGTCGAAGATCGGCAAGATCGTTGAATTTGCGTCTGCCGAGAGTTCCTTGAGTAGGGATTAGTAGTGCCGAGATCCCATTATGCCAGTCTTGGCGCTCAAGAGCAAAATAATTCCAATCTCCATAGGCATATTGAACAAGTCCCCCTTGACGAGATGGTATTACTAGCCTTCTGTGGTAGCCGTAATCAGTGATATAGACGGTAATTGGCTCGACTGGATTAGCTGGCGGAATAATCAATGTGGGAGAGTAAACCAAGATAAATGCCACAACAACTAAAGTCAAGATTGACAAAAAAATTATTTTGAGGAAACGCAAACAAATACGAGTTTCGTCGGTAGGGTGGGTCATCAACTAAAAGTATTATACGACTTAAGTGTTGTTGAAAAAAAGGCTAGAAGAATATGAACCCTAGCCACAATATCAAACTAGAAACTTAATTGGCGATCGCTTCTTGCGGTGAGTAAAAGACCAGTTTTATATTTTGCTTAAATATGTGTTGTACCTAACTAAGCATATTGAAAATAACTGGCAATTAAGGTATGGTTTTAGGAAACTTAGCTAATCTTGGTAATGACTTACAAAATTGAATGTTTTTAGTTCCTAGTTTCTTGTTTCTCAGTCAAAACTTGCTACTTGCTACTTAACTTATCCCTCTATGACGATTACAATTTACGGTTCGGATTATGACGCGCTGTGGCAGGAGGTCAACCCATCTTTTCAAAACATAAAGTCTGAGGGATTTTCCGAAACGTTACAGCTAGTTCCAGAGCGTTTAGGACAAGGATACATTAAGTCGATTAATTTGCTGCATGGTATCAACATCTGGCTCTTCAATTATCGGCTTCATGAAGATTTATTTATCATCAGGAAAGGTGAAAAATCATATGAAATCGAGCATGAGTTTGGCTTTAATTTATCGGGCGATCGCTGTGGAAAGCGCACGGGAGAAAACTTTATTGGTTGGGGAAGTTTTGACAAGCCAGATAAAGAGATACTGATTACTTATGCAAAAGCCCCGATCTTAAAAGTAGACATTCATTTAGAATCTACCAATATGTTAAGCCAAACGATCGCAGAAGTTTTAGAAAAATTACCCAGAGAAACTAGAGAGCGTATTAGCGATCACAATTTTATACAGGAGATCAATTATATTACTCCAGCAATGGGATCTGCACTTAGGCAAATTTCTCATTGTCCATTTCAGGGAAAAACGAAACAAATTTACCTGGAAAGTAAATGTTTAGAACTCATCACCTTGAAGCTAGAACAGCTTCAACAGAGGGATAAACAAACAGGAAAATTATATTCGCTCAAGTCAGACGATATAGATCGCATTCAGCTAGCAAAAGCCATTCTCACTGATAACTTCGATAATCCACCATCTTTAATAGATTTAGCCCGAAAGGTAGGGTTAAACGATTGCACCCTTAAACGGGGATTTCGTGAAGTGTTTGGTACTACTGCATTTGGTTATCTCCATAATTACCGTTTAGAACAAGCCCGTCAGCTTTTACACGAACGCCGACTGAATGTCTCAGAAATTGCCCGTAAAGTAGGATTTACTAGTTATACCTCTCTATCTAAGGGGTTTCGCAAAAAATACGGTGTTTCACCGAAGCAATATCAGATCCGATCTAAAAATTCCGTTTGAGGCATATTTTATTCCGTTTGGAATACATTTAAGGTTTTGACCTAACTCACCTTCTGATACGATTTCTTTATCAAGAATTTATATCAATAAATAAAGATTTCTGCCTTCAGTAAGAAGGTGTGAGGAGTTATGTTCAATCGACTACAGTTACTTATATTGACGAGTTTATTATCCTTGGTTACTATGCCAATTTTAGGAGCGGAGGAAGTGGAGGGAGCAGGGGAGGCTTCTTTTGACAGGAAGATGGTTCTGATAGAGAAGTTCCCTAGTTCTTCAGTCCCCGACGCGCTAGCTAATCCTTTAGGGCAGTTCCCAAGTTACTCATCGGTAGATTTACTAGCGCAGGATAATTTAACGCGGGTTACAGGAGTTGAGGTAATTCAAACACAAGAGGGATTAGAGTTAATCTTAAAAACCGTAGCGGGAAGTGAAAGGTTAGTACCGTTGATTTTGCCTGAAGGTAACGATTTGGTAATCGATATTCTGGATACGACTTTGGCATTTTCAATTAGAAATGGCGTAACTGAACTAAACCCCGCACCAGGAATTAGTAGAGTTACAGTCAATAAAGTTGAGGAAAATAGTATTCGGGTAAGGATTACGGGGGAAACTCAAACACCAAGTGCAGAGGTAGTTACGGGAAGAGATGATTTGGTTTTAAGCATCACTCCTGAAGCAGCAACTACTGAGCAACAACCTGATGAAGAGATTGAAGTCATAGCAACAGGGGAAGCAGAAGCAGAAGATAGTTACAAAGTTGATGAGGCTACCACTGCAACCAGGACAGATGCACCACTAAGGGATATTCCCCAATCAATTCAAGTCATTCCCCGACAAATTTTAGAAGAACAGAATACACAGCGAATTCAGGATGCATTACAAAACGTCAGTGGCGTTACTAAACAAGGAAATTATGGAGGAACTGAAGCAGGAGGATTTAATTTACGAGGGTTTACTCAGGAAGTAACTTTTAGAAATAGCTTACGCGACAATACATTTTACTCCATTACAGACGTTGCTAACATCGATCGCATTGAAGTGCTAAAAGGACCTGCTTCGGTTTTATTCGGTCAGGCAGAACCTGGAGGAATTATTAATATCATTACCAAGCAGCCTTTAAGTGAACCTTACTACTCAGTTAGCTTTAGTGCGGGTAATTTTGATTTTTATCGCCCGACAATTGATCTATCTGGTCCTCTAAATGAGGATAAATCACTATTATATCGACTGAACCTAGCCTATCAAAATTCAGACAGTTTCCGAGATTTCAATTCTACCGAACGGATACTTATCGCTCCTACTTTGAAATGGGAAATTAGCGATCGCACTACTTTAAACTTAGACTTTGAGTATTTGCACAACGAATTTACTTTTGACCGAGGCATTCCCGCTGTTGGTGACCGTCCTGCGGATATACCCATTGAGCGATTTTTAGGTTATCCTTCTCTAGATGATTATGGTGGCACGCATTATCGAGCAGGTTACAGATTTGAGCATCAATTCAGTGACAATTTAAGTTTGCGCAATGCTTTTTTTGTCTCTTCTTTTAAAGAAGCAGGACTTTCTGTAGATAATAATGGTAGCTTGATAGATAATCGCTTTTTGCCCAAAGCATTTTATGATGGGGAAGGAATTCGCGAAAACTATACCCTACAGACAGAATTAATGGGCAAGTTTTCTACAGGCAAAATCTCCCATCAATTGCTGTTTGGAGTAAATTTAAATCGTATTACTGCTTACAATAACTATCCGGGTGCAGCTTTACCAGATATAGATATCTTTAACCCCAACTACAACGTAACTCTTCCTAGCGAACTAGACCCTTTTCTATTTATTTCTCGTGTCAGCAGTTTAGGAATTTACTTACAAGATCAAGTTACCTTGGCGGATAATCTCAAGCTTTTAGTTGGGGGAAGACTTGATTTTAGCGAACAAGAAGACATTTTCCCTCTAGATGGAGACACCAGTGAACAGTCTGATGATGCCTTTTCTCCTCGTATTGGTATTGTCTATCAACCCATCGAACCCCTCTCTTTGTATGCTAGCTACAGTAGTTCTTTTTTACCAACAATTGGTCTTTCTGCTGCTAATACCCCTTTTGAACCTCAACGGGGTAATCAATATGAAATAGGTGTTAAAGCAGATATTACTGAAAACTTATTTGCTACCTTAGCAGCTTTTCATCTCACCAAAAGCAATATTCTGACCACCGATCCCAACGATCCTAATTTTTCTATCCAAGTAGGGAAACAACGCAGCCAAGGTATCGAACTTGACTTGACTGGTGAAATTCTTCCTGGTTGGAATGTGATTGCTGCTTATGCTTATACCGATGCTGAAGTTACAGAAGATAATGCTATTGCAGTTGGTAATCGCCTAGCTAATGTTCCAGAAAATGCTGCCAGTCTTTGGACGACTTACAAAATCCAAGACGGAAACTTACAAGGTTTGGGCTTTGGTTTGGGACTCTATTACGCAGGAGATAGAAATGCTGACCTTGATAATACGGCATTTTTGCCCAATTATTTCCGAACAGATGCAGCTATTTTCTATGAG
>JBHJNX010000055.1:0-11381 GCA_050330335.1 Pleurocapsa sp.
CCGTTTAAGTTTGTGGAGTCGTAAACAAACTATAAGTTTAGACTTATAGGCGACTACGAAGCAGAAAATTGACAGATAATCTTAGATTTTCTAGATTATCATAAGTTCTTTAGAGCGGATAATATCAAGTTCGGTTAAATACTTGCATTAAAGGTAAGATCAAGTAATAAGTAAGCTGTTTGGTAGTCGAGTTACTACCTATGCTCTAATTTTTTGGACTTGGGGGGCTACTTCTCAGGGGATTGGCCTATCTTTGTTATGATTTTTTCAACCAGGTTTATTTCGTAGATGCAGGACATTGGCATAGTTTCGACACTTTATCAGTAAATGCCGTTATTGATGATTTGTTTAAATATCTCGTCAACACACCATAAATCCATGCCCAAACACAGGTTATTCTTCTGCAAATCTTACCACCGTTTATCTGAAAAATGAGCAGTGCGATCGCCGCACTATTTTACTTGAAAAACTAACACTTTATTAGTATCAAGTGCGATCGCCAAATCAAAACAGCAAAACCGTGATAACTGATAACTGTTCACTGATGTACCTGCAACCAAGACTGCAAATCAGCCAAACTGGTAAAATCAAGCAAAGCTTCACCCAAATCTTCCAACATTGAGTAAAACTGCCTCAATGGGATATCCCGTAGATTTGACCTGACTGACCAATTCGTCAGGAATATCAATTGAACTATTTTAAATAAAAATTAATTGTCTAAGATTGTATTAGTTAAGTCGGCATTGGTTAAATTAGTATTAGTTAAATTAGTATTGGTTAAATTAGCTCCAATTAGTTTGGCTTGGCTCAAATTAGCGTTGCTTAAATTAGCATGACTGAGATCGCTGGAGATGAGTTTTGCTCCTACTAAATAGGCATTTTCTAAACTTGCTCCGGATAGATTAGCACCAATTAAATTAATATTGGCGAGATGTACGCCTGCGAGATCTGCTTGAGGTAAATTGGCATAACGAAAATTGGTTCTTCCTAATGCAAATCCTTGTAATAGTTCGGCGCGATCGCCTATTTTAATATTTCTTTGGGGTGGTTGAGTAAAAGTAAATTTGAGGCAGTTTTTACTGGCAATTATTTGTTCTAATTCTTCGTATAGGGAATAGTCACTAATACCACTAATATTTACCCAACCTTTAGAGCGAGTTAAGGCAACAAATAGTTGATTTCGCAAATAAAGATCGCTTTCATTTTTAGCTATATTATCTAAACCAATTAAATAAACTAGATCTGCTTCTTGTCCTTTAGCACGATGAATAGTAGAAATGGTAACTGCACCTGGATACCAAAAGCAATCGCCTTGTTTTTCTTCTGGTTCGCTATGAATGGTATTGTAGGTTTTATGGGTAGGAAGATAAATATTAATTCCCTGTTTGATTAAAAAGTTGGCAGTAGTTTTTTCTAAATTGGCCGCATCGTAAAACGAACCCAAAATAATTACTAAAATATCTCGGTCTGGTTGTACTTCATCTACTTGTAGGTTGTATTTAAGATTATCGGCTAAGACTGTTAATTCTTGTTGACGCGAAAAAAATTTATTAAATTGGATAACATCTCCCTGCCATAAATCGCCGATCAAATTAGGAGAATTATCGCGATCGCGTTGCAAGATAATTTCTTCTCCAATGTTAAAATTTCCCGTTAGTTTATATCCTAATGCTTGCCATTCTTCAGGATAAATAGAACCAGTTAACATTCCTGCTTTTCTATATAATCCCATGGCGATCGCGTGAGCGACAATTATTATTTGTTGGGGAGTACGATAGCAACGAGAAATAATTTCGGTTTTATTAATTTCATCGGCATATTGACCCGTAACTAAATGTCCTAATTCTTCACCAAATAGCTCACAGGTATTGGGAATATTTAAACTAGCCAAACTTTGTAATTCATCGTAAGTCCAAATCAACCTTTTTTGTTCTGGATGTACGGGATTTACAGGACGTAAAGCTTGATATGCTAGCCAATAAAACGGTTGTTTATCTTGATAATGCCAATTATCGACAATTAGATCCTGTCCTTCATCAATTAAAATTGCATCGAATACTTGTGGGATTGCCGTAGATTCTAATAGTTTTAGGCAGACTTCTGCTAGAGCTTCATTGGGTTTTTTACTGTAAGTATCGTTAACGTTTAGAGGCTTAATTCCCGTTAATTTACATAGGGTACTATAAAATCCTGGTTGTTTTCTACTTCCCCAGGCGTGTAAGATTTTTAAATTAGATGTTTCTGGTTCATAATTTTGTTTTCCTTGACTGAAATAACCTATCCATTTATCGATTTGCTTAGTAATTGGCTCGTATAAACTGCGGGAAAAAAACACCAAAGCAATACGCCATTGGGGATATTTAACGTGCATGATTGCCGCTTTTTGACATAGCAAAACAGTTTTGCCAGAACCAGCTATCCCTCTAATTCTTTGCATACCTGGCGGTATTTGTTTGGCAATTCTTTCTTGTTGTAAATCTAATTGATGTAATCGCGATCGCGCTTGTTGAATAATTTTCCCTTTACTTAGTTTTGTAGTTATATTCTGTTGACTATTTTGAGTATATAAAGGTGTTCCTCCTAAAATTGCCAGTAATAATTGCCATTGAGTTGCCGTCAGGCGATCGCCTTGTTTTATGGGTGGAGTTTGTGCGATTTTTTCAGTAATTAAGGAGATATTTAATAAATTATTTTTAAATAAAATTGGTGGATTATTGGGTAATTTATCAAATTCTTTTGCTTGCCATTGTTCCCTAGTAATATAAGGTAAGGCAATCATTACCCTAGCAGTTATTTTATTCTTTAAAATTGGTTCGCGATCGCTATATGCTAATAATCCATATAATTGATTTTCTGCTTGCTGATAGGGATTACCGCGATCAGTATAAAAATTTTGATACCTCCAAAGATGTCCGCTAATACTAACTATTTGTTGGATATTAATGGATTTAACTTCAATAATAATTAAACCCAAGTTGCGATCGGCAATTAAAATATCTGGTTCTTTACGAAACTTCCCTTCAGTCGAAAAAATTGGATAACGCCAATACCCCAAACAAATGCGATCGCGAAATGCTATTTTGATGGCATCCCAAACTATTTTTTCTCCCGCTTCTCCTTGATTATCTAAAGGTTCGGTAGCAATAAATTGGGACAAACTATTCATTGAACATTCATCATTCATCATTCATCATTTATAAATTCAAATTTGGCTGTTCAATGTTCAATGTTTAATGTTCAATGTTCAACTCGCGCGTGCTTTAGACGAGGAAACCTCGTCAAGGTCGCTCGTCAATGTTTTAGTCTTTAACTGCTTCTAAAATGCGAGAATAATAAAAGCTAGTACTAGTCATTCCCTTGCGTTCTATATGAAAGCCATTATCAAGTAAAATGCGAATAATATCTGTTTCTTTGTGTTGATAGGCACGAGTAGTTTTAGAAGGGCCTGGAAAAAATTCACCAACCTTTTTTAACATAGATAGAAAGACAGTCTTGGGAGCAAAACTGAGAATTACACGAGACTCCGCCAAAGATGCTAAATGAGAAATCATTGCGGCTGCATCCTCTTGGGGGTAGTGAATTAAAACATCCAAGCAAATAACTGTATGATATTTTCCCGTTAATGCTTCTAAATCTTCTACTGCAAAAGTAATCTTGCTGCTGTCTTTTAAAGCTGCTGCTTTTTCTCTAGCTTCTCCCACCATTTTTTCCGAGATATCGCTAGCAAATACTGTCGCGCCTGCTTGCGCCAGAGGAAGACTAAGACTGCCAACACCACACCCCGCATCGCATACCGAAATGTCTGCTAAATTACCATCAGCTTCCAACCATTCAATTACCGTATCGATAGTTTGTTGATGTCCGAGGCGAATATCTTTTTGTACCTTATTGACATCTTCAGTTTCGCCATATATTCTGCGCCAGCGATCAAATCCCGTGGCATTAAAATAATCTTTGACAACTGCTTTATCGTCAAC
This sequence comes from Pleurocapsa sp., assembly GCA_050330335.1. Taxonomy (GTDB): domain Bacteria; phylum Cyanobacteriota; class Cyanobacteriia; order Cyanobacteriales; family Xenococcaceae; genus Waterburya. The sequence continues at coordinate 3,978 of JBHJNX010000055.1, forward strand.
CTTGTCTATTGTATTCATCTGTTATAAGTATATTTATTTACGCTGACACAGTATTTTATCTTGTTCTACTTGTCGTGTGAATTATTTAACTTAAGATTTCAGCTAAAGAGCGCGATCGCATTTTTGATTATTCAGGCTGAAAATTACCTCTCAAATAATAGATAATTAATAATTGTTCAGCGAGCGTTAATTATGAGTACCATTGTTTGGGAGCTAGATTTTTATTCCTGTCCGATTGTAGATGAAAATGGCAAAAAGCTCTGGGAGATTTTAATTTGCGAGAGTCCCACCGATATCGAGCGATCGCCCGATAGCTTATTTAAATATGCCGAATATTGTTCGAGTAACGCAGTAAATTCCATTCGTCTACGGGAAGCCATTGACAAAGCGATCGCCCAAGCAGAACGTCCACCCAAAAAAGTCCGGTTTTTCCGCCGTCAAATGAATAATATGATCGTCAAAGCCTGTGAAGATGCGGGATTGACAGCAGTCCCCAGTCGTCGCACCTATGCTTTAGAAAAATGGATTGCAGAAAGAATGGAGACAGTTTATCCTCAAGAAGCAGGATACAATGAAAAAGCGGCTCGCACTGCTTCCGTACAATATCCAGGCTTAAATGCCATTCCCCTACCAGATGCCGTCAAAGGCGATCGCGGCGATAAATGGGCATTTGTCAGTTTAAATGCCTCAGATTTTGCGGAAATGAATCAATGGGATATTGCTTTTGCCGAGTCTTTTGCTTTGTCTCTAGCCGATATTACCTCAGATACTAAAATACCTGGTTTAATTATTTTTTCTCCCCGCGCTACACCTCTAGCAGCCTGGATGTCTGGTTTAGAAATGGGATATTTGCATCTAGAAACCAACCCTCGTCCCCAACTAATCTTAGAAACGGGTTTGAGTGATAGTTGGATTTTAGTCAATTTAACCAATCAGGCAACTGTAGCCGAAGCCAAAGGATTTGAAACAGCCAAACAACAAGCTAATGGAGTACATTTTGTAGCCATACAATCTTCTCCCGAATCAGAATCTTTTGCTGGATTTTGGTTGCTCAAAGCAGGGGCGAACGGCCGTTCGCCCGTACGGTAATCAGTTTCTACTTGCTATTCATTAACAATCAACAATCAACCATTTGTATCGTTTAGTTATTAAACCCGATCAAAAACAGGATAATTTTATCGACTTAAATCCAGAACAACAGCATTACTTATTTAGAGTATTGCGACTGGGAAAAGGCGATCGCTTTATTGCTCTCGATGGTTTGGGAATGTCTTGGATTGCTGAAATTGAAGGATTATCGGCAAAAATTTGCCAAGAAATCGATATTTCAACTGAATTACCAGCAAGAGTTACTTTAATTTCCGCCTTACCCAAGGGAAGTAGTTATGAAGAAATTATACGCTGCTGTACGGAGTTGGGAGTCAGTAATTTTGTTCCAGTCATAAGCGATCGCACTATTCTCAAACCCAGCAGTAATAAAGTACAGCGTTGGCGTAAAATTGCCACGGAAGCTGCCGAACAGTCAGAAAGACAAATAGTTCCAGTGGTTAGTGAGCCAATTGCTTTCGACTGCGCTATAGCAGGTATGACACCAATTTCTGATAAATATATTTGCCTAGCAAGAGGTAATTTTCCCAGTTTAGGGAACTGTTTGACTATCAGACAGTCTCAGGAACGAGAAATAATTATCGCTACGGGATGTGAAGGAGGCTGGACGGAAAGAGAAATAAATAGAGCGATCGCCCTTAATTATCGACCAGTTTCTCTAGGAAATCGCATTTTAAGAGCCGTAACCGCCCCCATAGTCGCTCTATCTTTAATTGTCGCTGCCTTAGAAAGTTAAATAACAAACTGTAGGGGCGAACAGCCGTTCGCCCCTACCGATAACTGCCTCTGTTAAGAAAAAACTAATATTTCAAATTGAAACAAGACGAAACAAAAATTATGAGTTTTAATCATTATCGATAAAGCTATACTTGGATACCATGAAACTATCAAAAAGATTCACTAGAGCAGCGATCGCTACAGCAGTTATTACTGGAACTCTTCCGATTCTTTCTCTTAAAGCCGCCGACATTACCGAAGAACCCGTTCCTGAAAATCAAGTTGTAGCTGTTGCCGTACCTGCGGGCAGTATTGGTTACAATTTAGCAGTAGTAGAGCAAATTGCCGATAAACAACAGTGTTGGAGCGAAACAGGTTCTCAGCCTACTATTATCGACCCGTTATGGACGACTTTTGATTTTACTGGCAGTTGCAACCGTTCTACCGATAGTAATGGTTATTCGGTACGGGTGGACGGTCAAGATACCAGTTTGGTTTATTCTTTAGATATTGTCGAAAGAAATGGCGAATTACAATTAATCGCCCGCAACCGTAACGATCGCTCTCAAACCACAGTGGGTAAAAGTTTTGGTAAAGCCGATGGTGAATATATCAAAATCTATTTAAATCCTGGTTGGGAATTTACCAAGAAGACAGTTGATGGCAAAGTTTTAGGTCACTTTTTCTTTAGTGGTGACAGTGCCGCCATCGCCGCCGCAGGAGATAATATTCCTATTCCTCCCAAAGCTCCCAGCTTTAGCGATACAGCCAATGACATTTATCAAGATGAAATCGAAAAAGCAGTAGCATTAGGTTTTATTGCTGGGTTTAAAGATAAAACGTTCCGCCCTGAAGAGCCTCTAACCAGAGAACAATTAGTATCGATGGTATTCGGTGCATTAGGAAAACTTCCCAATATTAGCTTACAAGCTACTAGTCAAACAGGTTCTCCCCCCTATCCCGATGTAGATGGTGGTCGCTGGAGTGCGGCGAAAATCAATTGGGCAAAAACTAATGAAGTTGTCAAAGGCTATCCCGATGGTACGTTTAAACCCGAAAAACCTGTTACCAGAGCCGAATTAGTTACCGTATTGCAAAACGCTGCTAAATTTGTCAAAGCTCAACAAGGTGCAGCTACTGAACTAGAAGCTAAAACTCAACCCGTTGCTTTTGGCGATACAACCGGTCACTGGGGAGCAAATACTATTCAAACCATGTCTGCTTTTTGTAATGTGGCTTCTCCTTACAATGAAACTGGTGATTCTTTCCAACCCGATACTGAATCGGGACGTAATTATGCGGCGGCAGCTACTTATAGAATGCATCAGTGTTTGGTAGGACAAACCGCAGCAGCCGAACAAGAAACCATGTCAGATAGTCAAGCTGAATAGATCAGCGCGATCTCGCGTACTCGAAGAGCGTCGAAGACTAGCGAGGCACTTCGTGATCGCCTGCCTAAAAATAGTTTTCTCCTAAAAACTAACCCTCAGTCCTTGCTAGCGGTTTTGCAGCAGGGCTGTTTTATTTGGTCTGAAAAATATTTTGCACCATTGGTTTGCTGACATTTTTTGCCGAACGGTCTAATTCGGCGATTTCTCCCCCATCTAACCGCCAATTTTGAGCGTCTATGTTATCTTGTGCCTGTTCGAGAGTTTTTGCTCCGGGGATGGGAATTGCTCCTTTGCAGATACACCAGTTAATCGCCACTTGAGACATGGTTTTTTGACGGGATTTGGCGATCGCACTCAAACAGTTTAAGAGCGATTTTGCTTCGGGAATCAATCTTCTGAATAATAAACCCCTAATTCCTCTAGGATAGTTACTCGGATCAGTATATTTTCCCGTAAGAATTCCCAAACATAGAGGACTGTAGGCAATTAGTTTGATGCCCAATTCATCACAGGTGTCTTTAATACCCAATTCCGTAACAGGATAGGTAGAAAGTAAGGAATATTGAACCTGTAAAGTAGCTAGGGGAATACCGCGGTCGCGAAATTTTTGATAGACTTGTTTGAGTCGTTTTGTTCCATAATTAGACAAACCAACACCTTTAACTAATCCCTGCTCGTAAAGATCTGCCAGACCATCTAACAACTGCCACTCTTGCCAGGGAAAATAGTTAGCAGTAGACCAGTGCATTTGTGCTAAATCCACTCTACCCATGCGTGCGATCGAAGCTTTACCCGCTCTAACCATTGAGTTGCTTGTCAGTCGCCAAGGATAGGCAGCTAATTTAGTCGCCAGACAGATCTTATCTCGATTTGCTCCAAAATATTCTTGAGAAAATTTGCCTAATAGTTTTTCACTCTGACCGTTTAATCTGCCGGTACCATAGGAATCGCCAGTATCGAAAAGAGTTACGCCATTAGTTACGCACAAGTCAAACACTTGTTGTAATTGACCGTCCATACTGCGATCGTATCCCCATAGTAAGCGGTTGCCCCACGCCCAAGTACCGCATCCCATGACGGGCAAGTGTAGATGTTGGTTAGTTTGCATCTCGATAAACGTCATTTTTAATTGCTATTTGCTATCTTAGACGACTCTGGGATGCCAACTTATAAATTATTTTCTAATAGATTTAATCTTGGAGCTTGAAGGGGCAAGTTGTAAAATATTGGACTTATTCAGACTTAAAATTGGCATTTCTTGACGACAATGAGAACAAAACCAAGTAACATTTCGAGCATTTAAATGACGGAGTAAAATATTAGAACAGCAGGGACAAGTACTCATGTTTTTTTTAGACGAATATTATTGATAGGAATATACGGCAAAAGTCGATTTGAGATGTAAATTGTGACAGTGAATTGTGTCTGATAAAATTGCCGTAGCCATCATGGCTGTATGAATTTCTAATTTGCCTGTTAATGGTGCTTCAAAAATCAAACGTTGACCAGGAAAAACTACTCTTTCAAAAAACCAATGGGAAATGTTAGCAATGCGGACAGTTTGAACGCGATCGCTGGTATTAACGTAGCAACAAATGACTAACTCAGGAGATTTAGCTAGAGAAGAAGACATTAGGATTAAGTAAAGTTAAGAATTGGTGAGAGTATTGAAATCCAGAAACCAAGAAAAGATCGAGCTATAACTATTGATGTTCGTCCAATAGTTTTAATTATTTTTTCTTAGGTATGTAGCTATTTTATTGCAGCCAAAATTAGCAACAGAATTTTGTTTTCGGTCGTTAAAGTATTGCAAATTACTTGACAGAGTTCAAGTTAGCTTCACTATTTAAAAGTCAGGCTGCTCTGATAAAAAATTTAATTCTGTGTCTTTGATTATTCGATTTTTACTAACTAATAAAGTAGACGAGATAAAAGTCCTATTTAGATTAAGAATTAATAACCGAAATGTGACTTTTAAAAATATTTTGTTAATAGTGTTTGAATTCGGGATCTAGCAACTAACAATAATTTTAGTTACTTAGAAAATTTGGCAATATATTTATTATGTAATTTTACCTAACCTATCAACAACAGAAAATCTACCGAACTACTGATCTTGGGTTCGCCAAATGTTCGGTAGAAATACAGATAATTTCAAGGCAATTATTTTGTATAATAAAAGATTTGTCCTTAATTACTTATTGCTGGGGATCGTTAAATTTTTGTAAAAAAACAATAAGATATCTATTATAAACAAATTTTTTAATTTTTATTTAAATTTTCAAAATATGTATTTAAGATTAAGTTTGCTCGATAAACAACGATCGCTGGAGTTAAACCTGCCAGTTTTGCTGTAATCTATTCCAAACATTAGCTACAGTCTGTCTAAGTTGGTTTTGAAAACTCCATCTTTGAAAAGCTCGTTCGTATTCTTCTCCTTGGGATTGAAAGGTTCTCCAGCCATGAAGAGCTAAACCCAAACCCCAAATTAAAAGTATATATAAAGACCAAGAAACAGTACCTGCACTAATCAGATTGAGAACAACCAAAAAACCATTAACAATTAAAAATTTAGTTAATTTTTGTCTGAATTTTTGACGGCGATGTAAATTAAAAGTCTGTCTTTGGCGGTCTATGGCTTTTTGCTCCAACCATTGTTTTTCTGCAATTTCCAGAGTCTTGCCATCTATATCTAATTCGCGAGCAATTTCTAGCAAATGTTGTCTGGTTAATAATTCGCGGTCGTCTTTGGCAGCGATCGCCAGATATAAAATTTCTTGTATGTCATCTTGACTGTATGACTCTGGATACTGCGAGGGATTGTCTAACATGATAATTTCAGGTATATATCTTTATTTATCATTATGACGAATATCGAATCTGGCAACGACAGGTCAAAGATAAATTCGCAGTTTTGCCTACCTAAGTAAATTGAACGCCAGCGCGATCGCTCAAAATACGTAGCTGCTGACCGACACCAGTTAACTTGAGAGCCAATCCTTCACATCCTTGATAGAAAGAGAGGGGTAACAATTGGAGTAAGTATGCAGCTAAGAGAGTTTGTATGGTGCGACTGGGTTCTGTTAAGATAATCTGCCAGTGAGTGGCTAAAGCTTGATGAGCTAACTTGACTGCCATTGTGCCATTTTTGAGACGCACGGCACGACGAGCTAAATAGCGTAATTGATAGGCTTTAGCGGGGTTTTCCCATTCGGCTAATAATTGGGGAGAGCGATCGCGGTGTTTGTCGATCATTTGTTGCCAAGAATCATATTGTTTGAGAACATTAGCAGATAGTCCTTCGCCATTAACGCGGTATAGAGTTAATGCTTCTGCAATACCTTCTATTTTCCAGGGAGTTTCAGAGGCAATGCGTAACCAACATTCAATATCTTCGGACTGACGGAAATTTTCATCAAAATAAAAGTTTTCTATTTGACCGTGTAGATTATCTTGAAAACAAATGGCTTCTAATACTTCTTTACGAATTACGGGAGCCGAACCATTGCCAATGGGATTGCGACAGAGAAGGTGTGAGGGGGTAATATCTTGTAGTTTAGGCATTTGATAGATACCCAAAGCTCTTCCCTGACCATCGATAAACTGAGAACGACTAAAACTTACTCCAACTTGAGGGGAAGACTCCAAATGTTTGATGTGCTGTGCTAATTTTTCGGGCAACCACAGATCATCTGAATCTAAAAAAGCTAAATAGTCTCCTTGAGCATGACGAATACCCGTATTTCTCGCTCCTGCTAAACCACGATTTTTTTGACTGATAATCTTAATTCGAGGGTCGTTAAACTGTCGGCAAATTTCAATACTGCGGTCTGGAGATTCATCGTCAACAATCAACAATTCAAAATGGGGATAAGTTTGATTGAGAACTGAATTAATTGTCTGAGCAATATAGTTTTCGACATTATAGACGGGAACGATTACTGAAACGAGTGTCATGATGGAAGTACCTTAATTGGTGATTAATTATCAGTATCGACATCTCCCATTTGCGATCGTGTTTGTTTTTTAACTATTTTTGTATAATTTTTTGTATAACTTTAGGAATCGCGATCGTTCTATTCTTCTTTTTAACAGAGATGTGAGAGAACTCTCAGTCTTCGCACAGCAAGGCTGAGTTGAATCGAACCAGCAACTAAACATTTTTTTGTGTTTATCATTTTATGATCTT
>JBHJNX010000056.1:0-12382 GCA_050330335.1 Pleurocapsa sp.
TGAAGAATATTTCAGGGGAATAGTTTCTGGTTGTCGGTCATTTTTTAACAGGTGTTTAATTCCTAAAAGGATGGCGAAGTAAAGCTGAGGATTGTGGTCTAAAATACCGAGCGATCGCTCTTCAGGAGAAAATGCTGTTTGATAAAAAGAATGGTGATACAGCTGTGAAAGTGGAGGTAAGCGAAGAACATCAGCAGTAATGTCTTCATCAGAAGATTTTATTCCCAGTAAAGCAGGATTTTGCTCATTTTCATTAGTAATGGATTCAATATCTTCAATCACTAATTTAAAAATTTCCGCAGCACTAGGATGAACCGAACAACTTAACCAACGAGAGTCGGTTACAGGTAGTTCGATTAACATAGAAGCTAAAGCAATTAATTCTGAAGCATCCCGATGACAGATATGAATTGCCTCGACTTTTTGTTCTGAGGAATTGTAGAGATACCAAAGCTTACCAGTTTCATTATGAACTGCCGACCAACCTAACCCCTTAAAATCGAGTGATCGCCATTTTGGTGAGATAAGTGTCCAAGGAGAGCCAACTATTGCCAAAGATTTGCGAGCGTGTAATCTAAGGGGTAAGCGATCAAAATCGTTTATTTTAATTGTTTCACCACTCGACCAAGCATGAGCTAGTTTTTTACCCTGTAATTCGGCTTCTGTGGCGGAAAGAAACCCCGAAGCATCACCCAATACATAGATATCAGGACGACTAATTACATTAGCTTGTTGGAGATCGAGGTCTAAAATTGTTTTTGTCTTGCCGTCTATTTCGGGTAAATTTAACTCTGGTACACCGTCATAGAGTAAATGGTCGAAGGAAATAGTTTCCGATCTGCCTCGAACTTTAATGGTTAAATTATTGGATTTACATTCTTGAATTTTGGCAGAAGTGATAATTTTAATACCCCGTTTTTCTAATTCCCGTCGGAAATACTGCCAGGAGGGTAAATGAGTCAGTGGAGGGTTAGAAGTAAAGATAACTGTAGTGTCAATGTTGCGATCGCAAGCGATATCAGCATAAGATAAAGAGGCGAGATTACCTTGAGAAACAATTACTAACTTGCCTTCGGTAATTGACCAAAATTTTTGTAGAGAAAGAGTGTTCTCTAGCCAAGGAAATTTAGTTATTTTGTTGCCTGTTGCTAAAACTAAGTGGTCAAAACTTATTTTCTCTCCAGTTTTTAAAATAATTTCCTTATTTCTTACTTCTGTAACTTCTCCTGAAATGATAGGATAGCCAAGTTCTTGGAAACTTTGTTGAGTAATCTGGCGCAGAGAAGTAACAAATTGCTGTCCTTGTTCAACTATTGCTGTTGGCGGAATATCTCGATAGGCGGTGTAATATTCTGAAGGCATACAGCCATTATTAACGCATTTGCCACCAAATAAATTATCGCGAGCAATAATTTTGACTTGTCGATAACCAAGACGATGTAAGGCACGTAAGAAAGTAAAAGCAGCAATACCAACACCAACTACAAGAATTGATTCTTCTTTTTCTACCTGAAGATTTGATGGGGAATTAATTTTAACTAGTTTCAGGAGATTGGGTACAGTGCCTTGATTTAAGCTAAATCTGAGTTTGTAAAATACACCTCGTTTCCAGATAGTTGATAAGGAATCATAAATTTTTTTGGTTATACCAATGCCAAGGTTAACTATTTTGGCTACGACTGAATTATTAAAATTATTGTTCAGTAAACTTTTCATATTAAGTTCGTTTTATTTAGACCAAAGTTTTCTGCATCTTTTAAAGAAAGATCGGGAAGATCATAAAGCATCTCATTCCATGTATTGTGAGCTTGTAATGCCTTCACTACAACTTGAAGCGGTTCTGGAAGTACGGCTGGAAAATCTGCCTCTTCAGAAAACTGAATTTTGAAAGCCAACTTTTCATGAGGTGGAGTAAACTGAGCGTCAACACCTTCTCGATTTCCCCTGGCATCAAGGCGATACCAACCAATTTGAGATAAATAAACTGCGTTGAAACCATGTAAACTATAAGGCTCACCACATTCGTCAATACTTAATCTTTGATAGCAAAATCCTGCGGGAATGTTATTTGCTCGTAGTAACGCTGCTAACAAGTGACTTTTTGCGTAGCAATACCCTGTTTTGTAGTAGAGTACATCCGAAGCACGACAAGTAACTGGATTCATTTGATAGTCAACGCTGTGGTAAATCTCATCTCGAACCCACTCAAAACAAGCTTTTGTTATTTCTTCGCCTGTTTGATATTTTGAGGCAATTTTCTGAGCAAGTTTTAAAATTTCTGGATGTTTCCAATCAATAATTTTACTGTTTTGCAGATAATTTTGCATATTCTTGTTTACTCATAATATTGCGATCGCCAAAATTTATCTTAAGGTTAGGTATGAAGCCAGTCCGATCGCACCTCCTGCCAAAACTAACCAGGCAGAATTAACTTGAAATCGCAATACGGCGATCGCGCTTAAAATTGCAATTATCACTGTCAGCCAATCGATTAGGGCCGCTTGTCCCAAAGTATAAGTAACACCGGCCATTAACCCCAGTGAAGCCGAATTAACGCCATCGAGAAACCCACCTACCCAGGGAGACTGACGCAGTTTTGGCACCCAGGGATTGACAATCCATACCAGCAGAAAAGCAGGCAGAAAAATGCCCAAAGTTCCCGCGATCGCTCCTGCATTACCTGCCAGCAAATAGCCTACAAATGTTGCTGTGGTAAAAACTGGACCTGGCGTAAATTGACCAATCGCCACAGCGTCTAAAAGTTGCTGAGACGTGAGCCATTGATAGCGTTCAACCAAATCCCTTTGCAGAAACGCCAATAATACATATCCACTACCATAGAGAACACAGCCAATTTTGAGAAAGAACAGAAATACGCTTACCCAACTAATTGAGGTAACAGCAGTGGTTGTTCCTCCTAATTGTGCAAAAATACCTGGAAATGAGAGGAGAAATGCCCCATTGCTAGTTCCTGAGCGATGCCAGTTTTTTACTAGCATTACGGCAATTCCCAACAGCAATAGTAATAAAATTTCGTTTAATCCAGCAAAATAACCAGCGATCGCCACTATCCCAGTAATTGTGGTGGGAAGATCTTTGGCTGCTTTTCTGCCCAGTTTCCATAATGCCTGAAGCACAATGGCAATAATCACAGGTTTAATCCCATACAGCAGCCATTGGAGTTGAGGAACTGTTTGATAGCGAGCGTAAACTGCTGCTAGTATCCAGACGATCAGCATGGCAGGTAAAATAAAGCAGCTTCCTGCAATAAATAAGCCACGCCATCCGGCTCGTTCATAACCAATGTGAATTGCTAGTTCGGTAGAGTTAGGGCCAGGAAGCAAATTTGTAACTCCAATCAAGTCCAGTAGATTCTCTCGACTCATCCATCGACGACGCTTAATCACCTCACCATCCATCATGGCAATGTGGGCAGCCGGACCACCAAAAGCGACTGTACCTAAACGTAAAAACACTATGGCTAGTTCAGTTAATCGCTGTCTTTGCTGTTTGGCAGACAGCATCTCATAGGAAATTACTTCTTCCTCTCTTTCTGCTTCCGAGGTCACTTTAGTTCTCCTAATACGATTATTTTAATTAACGTTGCTAAGAGAAGTTTTCTCGATCCGTGAAAATTAATCAAGCCTTTAACATTTAATTGCCAAAACTGTTGCCACAGCGTAGCTAGAAGAATGACTGATACTTACTTGAAAATTAAAAGTTGAATTAATAGTGCGATCGCTTGTCGTAATTAAAGGTCTACCTTGTTGATGAGTGACTATAATTTCATCCATGCGTAAGTTAATTAATTCGGGGGCAGCTTTTTTGAGAGCTTCTTTGGCACAAAAGATTCCGCAAAGATGTAGTTTGGGTTCATTTTTTAACAAAGCATAAGCAATTTCTTCGGGACTAAAGAGGGTTTGATAAAATTCGTGAGTGCGATAATTGGCAGTGTCGGGTAAGTTACTTATCTCTTCAATATCTACGCCAATTGAGATTCCTGATAAGCTGGTAGGTGTTACTTGAGCAGTATTGCCATTGAAATTAGCAGCAGCGTTCGGTTGAGCAATAGCACCATTTGCCTTAGGGGGAAGAGAAGCTTCACCGACTTGAGCAGCAATGCGTTCTATTGTCCAACTGTCACCTAAAAACGGTAATTTTTGCTGGTATTGTCGTTCTAAAGCACTTTGAATTTTTAAAATTTGAATTGAAGAAGTAATTCCCAAAGAACCTAAACTTTTTTCTGGTAATACTTGAGTTGCTGATTTTCCTGCAATTTTAGCGACAATTTCGACTACTTTTTCCATTGTTAAAATCCTCCCAAACAAACATGACAGATATAATCGGTTTCTCCTTGTTCGTTGATGTGAAGTTGCATTAAAGCCTCCGAACCATATTTCTGATATAAGGAATGGAGATCGATTAAACATTTACTGCATTGGATGTCTTTGGTTTTTGCTAGCTTTTGGGTTTGAGGTAAGTTGGATAAAGCGTAGCTTAAGAGGCGTTTTTTAAATTCGTTGAGGAAAGAGGCTACTTCTCTTCCCGCAGAAAGACGATGGTCAAAGACAATAGTTAAAGTGATTGGATACCCGTCAATACTACTATCTCCGCCGATACCCAGAATAATTGCTTGATTTTGATTCAAAAGGGGTTGAAAATGCAGAATTCCTTCATTAGAAAGATCCGTTACCGTAACAGTACCTCCCATCAAATCGGCAGGATCGAGGCGATTATCGAGGTACTGAGTAGCGTAGTTAGTAACTATTTCCCGTATTGCTACGGGAGAAAGCAGATTAGCATTGCGGATGATCGGAACTTTCAAACCTTTGTCCAAATCCATTGCTAAACCAATATCGATGCGATCGTAGTAATAGATTCTCCCTGCTTCGTAATAGGCATTGAAAACAGGATATTCTTCTAACAGGCGAGAAAATTCAAACAGAATTAAAGGTAATATTTGACCGTTAAGCGAACCAGTTTCAACCAAAGTGTGTCTGATACCTTCTGAATTGAACTGGACTGTAAGGGAACTATTGATTCCTCCTGCTTGCCCTGCACTAAGTAAGCTGATTTCAATTTGCTTGGCTTTACTAACTTTTGACGAGCGGAGATTATTATTAGTAGGAGTAACTACAGTAGTAGAATGATTGCCATTAGTAGGAGTTAGAGGTTGAGATTTTTTACCTAGAATTTGTTCAATCGCCTCTACAGAAACTAAACCCATGCCTTCAAACTGACTGGCATCGAGATCGTTTTGCTTGAGGTATTCTTTAGCTGAAGGAGAAAAGCGAGTAAAACCGAAAGATGGTTTAGCTGTGGTAGTTACTAAATTTCGTTCAGGCTTCTCTACTTTAGGTATAAATTCTGGTGCTGAATCTAATTGACTTTCAACAGCACTATTGGTGACAATTGGTTCGCTAACTGAAGTAGAGATATCCTGCGTAGCGGATGCTGCCACACCAACATTTAAATCCGCTTCTAATTGCGCTAGTTCAGTATAAATAGTAGCCAGAGGCGCACCAACCCCGACACTATCTCCCACTTTAGCAGAAGTTAAGATATAGCCAGCAGCTTCCGATTCAATACTCATTACTGCTTTAGACGACTCGACATCGGCAATTTCCTGTCCGACTTCAACGAATTGCTTATCCTCTACATACCAGTGAACCAGTTCGACTTCATTATCATTTGTATTTACTCGTGGAACTAATATTGCTTGTTTCATAGTTTATGGGAAAATAGTGTTTACCTGCATGAAGTAGGGGCGAAGGCCGTACGCCCCTACCTTGCCACGATCGCAGCAATGATTTTGTCTACATTAGGTAAAATCTCTATTTCTGCTGGGCCAGAAGCAGGAATGGCAATAGCTGGTGGTACAATTCTGGTTACTTTGGGTAAGAGGGACGAAGCTGCTTCGGCTAATTGAGCGACGATTTCGGCACCAAATCCGGCAAATCCTTGTCCTTCTTCGACGATCGCCAGTATTTTAGTTTGAGTAATAACTTCTAAGAAAGGTTTGATGTTAAAAGGATAAATTTGCGTCGGACAAATAATTTGGGCGATTAAGTCGTGTTCTTCAAACAAGCGATCGCATACGTTGACTAAAGTCTCGCTCATTCCACCGTAACCGATTAGGGTAACATCTAAGGCAACGGTTTCTGGTTTAATCCAAACAGTGGGAAGGGGTTCGTTACTAACTAACCGCTTGAAACCTTCTGGTAATTTCTCTCGCAGATATTGGGAATAAAGTAATTTATTTTCAATTACTAAAGTGGGGTCGAGACTGGTTTCTAAAATAGTTTGGTAGATTGGTTTGGGTTCGAGTAAATTGTTTATGGCGATCGCTCTTAAGCCTGGAATACCTAAAAAGTGACGATCTAGGGTTTGGCTGTGGGTAGGGCCGTAACCTCTGCCTCCCCCCATCGGTGTACGAATGACAGCATTGGCTGTAACTTGTTCGTCGTACATATAACGGAACTTGCTAGCATGGTTGAGAATCTGATCTAATACCAAAGTGCTAAAGTCACCAAACATAATTTCAACGAAGGGATAGTATCCTTCCATCGCTAAACCAGTAGCCAAACCAACAATTGCCGCCTCAGAAATAGGCGTATTGAATACTCGTTCGGCAAATAAATCAGAAAGTTCTTGCGCTACTTTAAATGCACCACCATAAGGAGATTTCACATCTTCTCCGATAAACAGCATTTTTGGCTGTTCCTGCATTAAATCTTTAAAGGTTTGATTGAGAGCTTTAACTACTCGCTGTTTGCTAACAGTTGCTTCTTGCCATTCAATTTTTTGCTCTGGGATAGTTGGCAGGGTTACCTCTGGATAGGAAGAAGCCTCCGCCTCTGCTACTGCTTGGTCAATTAATTCTTCAATTTCCTGTTGCAATGCAATTATTTCTGGATTAGATTCAGCTAACAAAAGATTGAGAGGGTCTTTTTGTTCGTAAGGTTCAACTAAGCTACGAGGTCGGTTATCATCTCCCTTAGAATGTGCCTTGAGACGAAAAGTATCTATTTGCAAGAAAGCAGGTTTACCTTCCTCTCTAACGTAATTAACTACCTCATCGGCGATCGCATATAATTGTTCCCAATTCCAAGTATCTCCTTTAGCGGTACGAATACCAAAAGCAGCAGCGCGACTACAAATATCTCCAGCTAGGGTTTCTGTTTGACAGGTAGACTGAGCATAACCATTATTTTCCAGCACTACTAATAGGGGCAATTGCCATTTAGCTGCCAGATTAAATGCTTCATAAATAACTCCCTCCCCTAAAGTGCCATCACCGATAAACACAGTCGAGATTTTACCCTTACCATCTAACTTGCGAGCAAAAGCCAATCCAGTGGCAACGGGAACGATTCCGCCTTGAATGCCATTAGAATAAAAGCCATCCTGACATAAATGCTGACTGCCACCTCTGCCACTACAAACCCCCGCTTGTTTGCCCATAATCTCTGCGATCAAACCCGAAACATTCTCAGTCCAAGAGAGAAAATGACCGTGACAGCGATGATTAGAAAAAATAGAGTCTCCTGGTTGCAAAAATTCTGTAATTACTGCTCCAGAAAATTCCTGTCCAATGCAAGTATGAACTGTACCAAATAATTTGCCCTGACCATATAGTTCTAACAATTTTTCTTCGAGGCGACGGGCAAGTAAAGCTTTACGAATAATTTTCTTGGTTATCTCTGGGTTTAGCTGTGCTTCTAAGGAAGTTTTTAATTCGCTTAAGACTGATATTTCCATAAATAATAAATAAATGTTGAAGCTTTCAAGGTCATTTTAAAGATATTAATTAAGCATGAACAAAAATAAAGATAAGATGTCTACAAAGTTCATCAAAAATTAATTTTTAGAGTAGATTCTCCTATTAAGATTTATACAATTTTCCTAAAAAAATCAAGACTATACTAGGTTTAACTCACTCGCTCCTCTTTTAGCAATGACTTTGGCGGGAAATCCGGCAGCAATTGAATAGGGAGGAATATCTCTCATCACTACCGATCCTGCTGCTACAATACAACCCTTCCCGATAGTCACTCCATCGACTACTTTAACACCACTACCCAACCAGCAATCGTCTTCGATGGTAATTCCTTTGCTCACAAAACCCTGTTCTTTAATCGTCTTATTGGGGTCAGAAAAATTATAGTTATGGGCATAAATAGCACAATGAGATGCGATCAAACAGTCTTTCCCAATGGCAACTTTTCCGTATCCTGAAATGCAAGTATATGGCCCAATATAAGTGCGCTCTCCAAGATAGATCTCACCGCCACCGTGCGCCCTCAGTTCCACACCTCGGTCTAAACTAACTACATTATCTAACTCAATCTTATTGTTCTGCTCGGTACAACTAATTCCAACATCTCTAGCCAGATTAACGCGATCGCCAATTTTTAGCTCATTGTCTGCATCGAAGTCAAGTTCAACCCCCTTGTGTAAAACAACTCCAAATCCTATAGCGATATTTTGACCATTTTTTAATCTCACATCAGGAGCAATTCTGACAGAGCGACCCATTTGTTTGAAAATTAAAGGATATAATAAATATCTCAATCCTATTCCTGGCAATAGAGGAATCCAGCCTAATAACGTTGTGAATATGGAAGTTTTCCAGTTAGATTTCATAAACAGTGCTTTAATTTGTTTGAGAATATTCATTGTTGATTGATTACAGAAAAGATGCTGGGAAGGCTTTCAATTAAGCAATATTTTATAAGAAACAGTACTTTAAATGTGCAATTAGATTGTGTTTACTTGAGTCAGAGTTACTCAATTAAACTCTAATTTTCTCAAAGCTAACTCACATAAAAAATAATTGATTTATGAATAGCCTTTGATTATCCATAACTATAAAGAATAAAAAACTGTCTTCTGACTTTTTGAAGCTAAAGTCTCAATTGAGTTTTTAGGAATTTACAAACTATTTAGGGGGGACATTTACCGAAGGGAAAAAGGTTTTCTATGGCTTGTGACGATGAATTTTTTACTTGATGTAAATGAAGCATACTTTTTTTAAGCCATAAATAATAAAGCATTATTTAGAATAATAGCCTGGTTAGAAGCATCAGGGTAATCTAAGCTTTTAACTACCTACATTTGAGGCAAGCTAAATTAATTTCTCACCTTTAAATATATCTCACAGTAATCCAAATAGGCAAATTCTGGGAAAATTTTCTCAAAATCACCGCGATCGCTTCACCAATAACGCAATATCAGCTTTAATGTCTTACGGTTAGCTGTTCTTTAAATTTATACCTAATGTCAATTTCAAAAGATTCAGCAAATTTGTGAGTTTAATAAATTCCAGCACGCGACGATAAGCCAGTCTATTTTGAAATGATGTCAAATTGCTTTTTAAAGCTGTTTTGAGATGTTGATTTTGTTTGACTTCCCGATGGTCGATAAAATATTGAGTAACTTGATATGATTGATACAAATATTCTATTGTTGTTCTAACTGAAAGAGAAGCTTGACGATTGCGATAATAGTAATATGGTTGCGGTAATAAAAAAAATTGAGCTTTATTTAATAGACATTCCAAATAAAAAGCAAAATCTTCACCTACATCCAAATTTTCTTGATATTTAATCTGGTGTTGTGCTAGAAATTTAGCTCGAATTAAAGGTTTAGTGTAACCTAAGCTCCAAGTTCGGCGAGATTTAAATTTAATTGGGGACGGGCGATCGCTGATGATATATTGAACTGCATCAATTAATTGAATTGAATTGCTATCTTGTCGATTTTCTTTAAGCAAAGTACTCCAAGGAATCGATTCGCGAGAGCGGATTAAATATAAATCATCAGCCACCATATCAGCATTGTGTTGTCTGGCGACAGTCAATAGTTTTTCTAATCGTTGTGGTGCATACCAGTCATCAGAATCGAGAAGGGCAATCCACTTTCCTTTTGCTTTTTGAAGAGCGCGATTACGTGCTTTACTCACACCTAAATTCTGTTGATTGTTAATTAATTTAATTCGTTGATCAGTAAATTGTTGAACGATCTCGACTGTTTTATCCGTAGAAGCATCATTGACAATAATAATTTCAAAGTCTTGGTAAGTCTGATTTAAAACTGACTTGATGGCTTGAGTGATATATTGTTCACTATTGTAAACAGGAATGATCACGGATATTGCTGGATTCATAAATTTAGCAAGTAATAAACGGATGTCTTATTGCTATTCATTTTTCTACATTCTTAGCAAGATTACCATAAAAATTGTGGCTCAGAATCCATCTTAAGTTTAAGCAGGAATTTGAGGTTGAATGAATGCTAACGCAGATTCTAATGCCTGAAGACGATTTTTTACTTGATAAATTTGAGGGAACAATTGTCCTTTAGATCTTTGATTAGCAGTAGTAAATCTTTCCAATTCAAGCTGCTGAATTCGGTCATAAACTTGTGCTGATTTAATTACAATCCAAACATGACGATTGCGGCTAACTGAATCCTGGACAATGGATTCAATAGCTAATGCTGCCGTAACTCCAATAGTAGGTACTTCGCTCAAATCTAACACTAACACTCGGTATTGTTTCACCAGTGCCATGCGTCGGGTAATGCTTTTGGCTGCACCAAAACTCATGGGGCCTCCTAATTGGAATAGCAAAATATCCCCTCCTGCTTGAGCCAGGATTTCCTGTTCAGCGTGACTAAGATTGTTACCATCAGTTGGGTCAATAACGGTTTGAATGCGATCGCTTTGGACATCGCTCAAACGTTTAATCGTCAACATATTAGCCACAAATGTACCCACTAGCACTGCTGTAATTAAATCTACAAAGACTGTTAAAAACAATACCAGGTACATTAAACCAGTACCTTTGACAGAGATACGAGGCGCACGCTTAATAAAACCCCAATCGAGAATATCAATCCCAACTTTTAATAGTAGTCCTGCCAGTACAGCATTGGGAATCTGTGCCGTCAATGGGCCTGCCCAAAATACAACTAATAACAGCACTAGGGCATGAATCATACCAGACAAAGGGGTTTTGCCTCCAGCTTGAACATTTACTACCGTCCGCATGGTAGCCCCAGCCCCTGGTAAACCGCCAAATAGTCCTGCTACCATGTTACCAATGCCTTGCCCCATTAATTCCTTATCCGAATCATGTTGGGTGCGGGAAATGCTATCTGCTACTAAAGAGGTTAACAGGGAATCGATCGCCCCTAATACCGCTAACATTAGCCCATAACGCAACATATCTGCTAATTCACGAATATTAAAAGTAGGCATTTGGAAAGTAGGCAAACCTCTGGGAATCTCACCAATGCGATCTAAGTTAGCATCGGGGAACACCACTACTGAGATCAATGTCACTACTACTAATGCCAATAGAGGGGCTGGTAAAATCCGGTTTAATTTGGTTGGTACTGCCAAGATGATCGCCAAGGTAAGTAGCCCTAAACCTATAGCTACCCAATTGGGCTGACTCAGATCAGTTGGTAATTGTTGTAGGGTTGCTACTACCCCTCCTACTCCTTCATGACCCAATAGAGGTGGGATTTGCAGCAAAATGATAATTACTCCAATCCCTGACATAAAGCCAGAAATCACGGTATAAGGCATTAGGGTAATGTATTGCCCCAAGCGCATTACGCCAAACAAAATTTGCAGCAGACCACCTATAATGACTACTGTAAATGCCATTGCTAATCCTGTATCAGGATATCGCGCCACGAAGGTAGCAATTACCGTTGTTACTACTACTGTCATTGGCCCTGTAGGGCCAGAAATTTGTGTTGGTGTCCCTCCGAACAAGGCTGCCAAAAAACCAACAATAATCGCTCCATAAAGTCCAGCGATCGCCCCAGCCCCAGAAGCCACTCCAAATGCCAAAGCTAAAGGTAAAGCGACAATAGCAGCCGTTAAACCGCCAAATAAGTCCCCTCGCCAATGGCGAAAATTAACGAGATTGATTAAATTAATTAACATTAGATTACATTTCAACCATGAAGAAATAATTTATCTAAACACCAGCACGGGAATATGGCTGCTGCGAAGAATTTGGGCTGTGGTGCTGCCGATCACCAAATGACGGATACGGCTATGACCATAAGCCCCCATTAACAATAGACTGATATCTTGCTCAGTAATATATTCAGCGATCGCTCTTTCGGAATGCCCTTCCAAGAGATTAGAAACTAGCTCAAATCCAGCCGAACCTATTATTTGTGCTGCTCGATCCAGTCGGGCGATCGCGGTTGTTTCTGTTTTATTTTTAGTAATAGTAACTAGATGTAATTGTAATCCCTGAAAAATCGGGGAATCTGCGATAAATTGCAGCATTTTCTGCCCCGTAGGACTACCGTCATAGGCAATTAATACTTTTTCTATGGGTTTGAATTGACGAGA
>JBHJNX010000057.1:0-55604 GCA_050330335.1 Pleurocapsa sp.
CTATGGTCTGTATATAATATAATTCGTTGTGGCGATAATTCACTCTACACAGGCATTTCCAACGATGTGCCAAAACGTTTTAAGGTTCATCAATCAGGCAGTAATCAAGCTGCTAAATAGACCAGGAATAGACACCCCCTACAATTAGTTTTCAGTGCTGAAATAGGAGATAGAGCAGCAGCTTCTCGCGCTGAATATCAGATTAAAAAACTCTCGAAAAAAAGCAAAGAACTATTGGTAACGGGTAAAATCTCTTTATCTGCTGTTGGGTGGGAATGAGAGAATACAATAATTAAAAAGAGGAGCGACCCTGATGACGTTTCGTCATCTAAGGAACGCGCTCCGACAGGAAGCTTCCCGACTGACAATCAATGAAGCTTCCCCAATGATAAAAACCTAAATTCATTATAGCAATGAGTAATATTCAAATAGAATCAGACCTCAAAGAAATTCTCAATAAACTTGACCAAAAACTAGACAATCTTCAAAGTGATGTATCTGGTTTAAGACAGCAAGACATTAATATGGAATTACTAAAACCAAAGTGAAGGAGTTTGAACAGGTGATCGCTAAATTAAACGATTGTCCTGAACCTACAAATATTAATGAGCAGATACGCCATCAAGCTCATCTTGATACTTTGAACAGTCAATTAGAAGAATTCCAAGGAGAAATAACTGAATACGAAGAACTCAAAAAAGGTGATATTAAAAGCCTTAAATTGGATTTTGAACATTTACCCGAAGCATTGATCAAAGCGCGGATTATTCGTGGCTTGACTCAAGCGCAGCTAGCTGAGATTTTACAGGTCAAACAGCAGCAAGTTCAACGAGATGAAACTAACAAGTATGTCAGTGCTAGTTTTACCAAGCTATTAGAAATTTTGAAGGCTCTTAATTTAGAAGTAAAAGAGGAATTAATTTTTAAATAATTACTTCTCACCCCTAATATCCAATGTCACTTGACTCAGTAATTGATCGCTCGTTCTGTCCGAGTATCTTTACTTTTCCCCAATAAGATGCAGTAACTCCCGTACAGACTCATTTTGATTGATAGTTACATTAACAATTTGTTCACTCAACCGCTCGCGCCTGTCCTCCATTCCCAATATCTGATTCGTACTACCCCGACCGAACCGATAAGCAATCCTAATTACTTCCCGTTGCTGATTCAAAGTCTCTAGTTAAAATGTTGGTTCTAGCCAATCTATTATGCAATGCCGTGAAGAGAAAAGTCCTTCAGGAAGTTCAGCATCTTTTAGATTCGCACCTACTAAATTTGAAGCTGTTACATTGGTTTCTAAGAGGTTGGCACGTTCTAAATCTGCTTTGGTTAAATTAGCATTTTTTAGGTCTGCACCTTTCAGGATGGCATCTTTTAAATTAGCTAAACATAAAAAGGTTTTAGATAAGTTGGCATTGCTCAAGTCGGCAGCTTGAAGATCTACCTTACTAAGATTGGCACCGCTTAAATCAACACCTTTTAAATCAACCCCCACTAGTAACTTTGTTAAGCTATCTTTCTGAATTAAGTTGTTAGCCCATAAAAATCTTATTATCTGTACATTACGCCTTCCATCAAGCTCTTGTAATACACATATTGTCAACGCTTTTGCGGCTATGGTTATAGGAGTATCACTGGATAGTTTACCTAAATGTTTGTCTACTAACAGCGTTGTCATCTCTTTTAGATAATCTTTCAGTGCTTCTTGCCTATTTCGTTCTTCTGTATCTTTACGTTTCTGCTCTTCTAATTTACCTGTGACAAAAGGTGTAATTAACAATGCAGTAATTGGTGTAGTAAGTGCTTTGAGCAAATCCAGAATAGAGGAACTAAGCACAGCACCAATAGCAGCAGCAACAATCAAAACAATGACAATGAATACTAATGCATCACTTTTTTTAATGACTTTCTTCTCTTCCATAACCAGTCAATTGTAAAATTTCTCTTATAGACTGATCCATCCTAATCTCAACATCAACAATTTGTTCAATGGTGCGATCGCCTTACCTATCCCGAATATCCAAAGTTACCTCAGCAGTAATCGATCGTTCGTTCTGTCCGAGTATTTTCACCCGTCTAACCTTGCCCCGATAAGGCGAATAAACCGATGTGAGTTTATCTAGTTTTTCATCAACTGTATCTAACTGAGTCTGTAGGGAGTTTACTTGCTCAGTAGTGCTTCTGCATTTCTTGTTTGATAGTCAGATACTTTAAGAGAGTGTTCGTACTGCTGTTTTTGGTAATTGAGTTTGGCTTCATCAAGGGAGGCAATCGCTTTCTCAACATTATTGGGTGCGATCGCTATATTGTATTTTTCTAAATGTTTAGTGATGGCATTTTAGTCAAGAGTTTGTAAGCGTGCTTTTTTATTTCTGGCGATTGTACTTTAGCAAAAATGTCAATCAAAATGCCTGAATCCACTCTTTGACTGTGTATTCAGTCCAAATGCCATTTTGCCAGTAGGGATCGTTTTCAATTAATTGACGCACGGTTTCCTCATTCTCGGCTTCATAAATACCAAATACTTTAGTATTGTCTTTAGTAGGACCAATAGTAACCAAGACACCAGATTCTTTCTGTTGTGTTAGTCCATCTAAATGAGCTTGACGATAAGGAACGCGCTTTTCTAAAACATCTTCAACGTAGCTTCCCCACATTACATATTTAGACGTAGCATTATTAGCTGCATCTACCACTACAGAGCGACTGATAGCGAAGATAACGATTGCAATCCCAAGTAATAACATCAACAAAATTTTTTTCATATCGTGTTTCCGTTTGCGATCTCTTATAATACGTCTACCATTATCTACATTATCTTCAATTCTGCCGTACCTACTCCATATCGACTTTTAAACTTAAAAAGTGCGATCTGCCTTTAGTAGTTTTAATGTAGTTTATAAATTATAATTTGGTTAAAATGAAACAATCTTAATCTCAACTGAACTGACAGCATATTGGTCGCACAGTAAGCTAATGGCGTTAACTAAGGAACAGTAACTGAATTTAAGCTTATTTGCGCTAATTAAAGCCACAAACATTTGATTTTGGGAAATGGGTATCTTGACATCTTCGGGAAAATCTACCGTTAGTTCTCCATTTAAGTAGATCTCAGCATCGGGATAAGCGGTACGTAATTCTTCTAGAGGGGCGATCGCCATAGCAGTTAAACAAGTTAAACAGCAACTCAGGTATACGAGATTAAAAGAGAGGTAACTGGAAAACAAAAATTAGTAACTTAACTTAACTTCATAGCAATTGAACTTGCTCAAGTAGAAAATATCTATTTCGGGTTTCCCAGGGGTAAACAATAACTAACTATTACAATAATTAATAAGCAGAAAAATATGTTTAGCAAAATATTAGATATATATGGCTGTTGCCGTTTTAATCGAAAATTTAGAAAAAAGTTATGGAGATGTCAAAGCAGTTAAAGATATCTCCTTCACGGTTAAATCAGGAGAAATTTTTGGTTTATTAGGCCCGAATGGAGCAGGAAAAACTACGACAATTCGCTGTTTGTGTACTCTGGCAAAACCTGATAGCGGTAAAATTACAGTGGGTGGCGTTGATGCGATCGCCGAACCGAAACTGGCCAGACGCAGATTGGGTTATGTGGCTCAAGAAGTGGCGATCGATAAGGTACTTACGGGGAAAGAATTATTAGAATTGCAAGCGGCACTCTATCACCTACCTCGTAAAATAACTAAGCAAAGAATCCAACAACTGATCGAAGTATTGGGTTTAGAAGATTACGCTAACAAACAAACTGGTACTTATTCTGGAGGTATCCGCAAACGCTTGGATTTAGCGGCAGGATTACTACATCAACCAGAAGTCTTGGTTTTGGATGAGCCTACAGTAGGCTTGGATATCGAAAGCCGCATGGTGGTATGGGAATTTTTGCGACAGTTAAGACAAGCTGGTACTACTGTATTGATAACCAGTCACTATTTAGAAGAAATCGATGCTTTAGTCGATCGCCTGGCAATTATTGATCAGGGTGTAGTAATTGATCGCGGCACACCATCAGAATTAAAAGACCGCTTAGGGGGCGATCGCGTTACTCTCCGCATCCGAGAATTTACTTTTGAGGAAGAAGCTAATAAAGCCAAGGACTTGTTAGAGTCTCTGCCTTTTGTGGAAGAAGTAATTATTAATGTAGCACAAGGCAACTCACTGAATTTAATTGTCCACTCAGAGAGTAATGTTTTGAGTAAAATCGAGCAATCTTTAGCTGAAGCGGGTTTACCAACTTTTAGTTTGGCCCAATCTCGCCCTAGTTTAGATGATGTTTATCTGGCGGCTACAGGACAAACCCTGATGGATGCAGAAATGGCAGCAGCCAGCACCAGAGATTTCAAACAAGAGAAAAAACAACAAATGAAGTAATCAGAGATTATTTTTATGAGTCAGTCAATTTCATCCAATAAAATCAGTGCAGCACTAGCACCAAATCGAGCGATCGCTGATAGTTATCAAGATATCAATAGTCCTTTAGGAGATTTTGTTCAAGAAACATTAGCCCTAACTAAACGTCTATTTATTCAACTGCAACGTCGTCCTTCCACTTTAATGGCGGGAATCATCCAGCCTTTTATGTGGTTAATTCTATTTGGTGCATTATTTAGTAAAGCCCCAGCCGGATTATTTGGTAACGACATCAGTTATGCTAAATTCCTCGCCCCAGGAGTCATTGTATTTACTGCCTTTTCGGGGGCATTAAATGCAGGATTACCAGTGATGTTCGACCGAGAATTTGGCTTTCTCAATCGTTTATTAGTCGCACCTCTAGCCTCTCGTTATTCCATTGTGGCAGCATCTACTATTTATATTATTGCCCTCAGTTTCATTCAAACCGCAGTAATTATTGCCGCTAGTGCCTTGTTAGGGGCAGGATTGCCGGGAATTGTCGGTTTAAGCGCGATCGCTTTAATTGTCTTCCTGATTGTTTTAGGGGTTACCGCCTTGAGTTTGGGATTGGCCTTTGCCTTACCCGGTCATATTGAACTAATTGCCGTTATCTTTGTCACTAACTTGCCTTTGTTATTTGCCAGTACTGCACTAGCACCTTTAAACTTTATGGCAGGATGGCTACAAGTGGTGGCCTGTCTCAACCCTTTAACCTACGCGATCGAGCCGATTCGCTATATCTATCAATATGGATGGGCAACTAATACAGTAGTTATGAATACTCCCTGGATTGGTTTGAGCTTTGGTGCAATTATCTTAATCTTGCTAGCCTTCGATGCTTTAATTTTAACTGCTATTCAACCGTTATTGCGCCGTCGTTTTGCTTAGAAATATTCATGTAAACTTATATAGTGAGGTGTCAATTAATGCCTATCAATAATAAATTACGGAGGACACAAGCCCCATCTTTACCGTTTAAACTCATTTTCGGTTTGGGGGTTAGTTTAACTCTCATTGCCAGTCAATTCAGTCCTGCGGCGGCTCAAAATTCCACCAATGAGGGTTATCAATCTAATGAAAGAGATTCTCTCTATGGTGATGGTACTTTTGGCGATTTAAATCCGATGGACTTTATTCACAATGCCAAGTTTAGACAAAGTCGTAATGCCCAAGAGTTCGATCAAGATTCTCAAGTACAAATTAACAACTCGGCTTTAGAATTCAAACAACAGCAACAACAGAGAATATTAGAATTTCAGAATAATAATAATCCAGCCGAACCAGAAGAAAATAATTGAGATCTCTACAATAGCCATAGACTATAGCTTTATGGCTATTTTTCCTGACATATTCCCGACGCTAGATGATCAATGATGAATAATGAGTAATGAGTACTGTTATCAAAACAATTACTAAATTACTGTTTATTATGGTCAATCATCTTGCATCGGCTGAAAGTCTCTATTTACGGAAACACGCAAATAATCCTATTGACTGGTGGTATTGGTGCGACGAAGCTGTAAAAATTGCTAAACGGGAAGATAAGCCGATTTTTCTCTCTATTGGCTACTCTAGTTGTCACTGGTGTACGGTGATGGAGGGAGAAGCTTTTTCCGATGAAGCGATCGCCCAATATCTCAATGCTAATTTTGTACCGATTAAAGTCGATCGCGAAGAAAGACCAGACCTCGACAGTATCTATATGCAGGGATTACAAATGATGACTGGTCAGGGTGGCTGGCCTCTCAATGTGTTTCTCAATCCTGAAGATTTAGTTCCCTTTTATGGTGGTACTTATTTTCCGATCGAACCCAGATACAATCGCCCTGGTTTTTTAGATATTTTGCAAGCGATACGTCGTTTTTACGATGGGGAAAAAGAAAAATTAGCTAGCTTTAAAGAGGAAATTTTAACTAATTTACGACAATCTACATTATTACCCACCACTCCATCCGATTCTCTTACGGAAGATTTATTAGACCGGGGAATAGAAACTAATGCCGCCGTACTACTACCAAATGATCTGGGCCGTCCTAGCTTTCCCATGATTCCCTATGCCTCTTTGGTTTTGCAGGGAAGTCGTTTAAATCGAGAGTACCCTTACGACCTCAATACCCTTAGTCAACAGAGAGGTTTGGATTTAATTTTAGGAGGGATTTACGACCACGTTGGGGGCGGTTTTCATCGCTACACTGTAGATGCTACGTGGACAGTACCTCATTTTGAAAAAATGCTCTACGATAATGGTCAGATTTGCGAATATTTGGCTAATTTATGGAGCAAAGGACTGCAAGAACCTGCTATTCAAAGAGCAGTAGCGGGTACGGTAGACTGGTTAAAACGAGAGATGACTGAACGGAGTTGTTTTTACGCAGCACAGGATGCGGATAATTTTGTCACGCCTGAAGAGAGAGAGCCGGAAGAAGGTGCTTTTTATGTCTGGGGTTATCCAGAATTAGAAAGTTTATTGTCTACTGCTGAATTAGACGAACTACGGGCAGCATTTAGCATTACTCCCCAAGGAAATTTTGAAGGGAAAAATGTCTTACAACGCATACAGGGAGGTGACTTATCTAATACTGTAGAAGGAGCTTTAACTAAATTATTTGCCGCGCGCTATGGTAAATTACCTCAAGAAATTACTACTTTTCCCCCTGCTAAGGATAACCAAGAAGCCAAAACTAAAAATTGGTTGGGACGTATTCCCCCTGTTACCGATACTAAAGCGATCGCGGCTTGGAATGGTTTAATGATTTCGGGTTTAGCTAGAGCTTCTGCTGTCTTCCAAAAGCCAGATTACTTAGAATTGGCAACTGATGCGGCTCGATTCATCTTAGACCATCAGTGGTTAGAAGGACGCTTTCACCGCTTAAATTATGACGGAAACCCGACAATTCTGGCACAATCGGAAGACTATGCTTTAATGATTAAAGCTTTACTAGACTTACAAGCAACAGTCCCTACAGATAACCAATGGTTAGAACAAGCAGTTACCATTCAACAGGAATTTGACCAACTATTTTGGGCAGAATCGGGAGGCTACTATAACAATGCTGCCGATGCCGGTCAAGAACTACTAATCAGAGAGCGTAGCTACATGGATAATGCTACCCCTGCGGCTAATGGAGTGGCGATCTCTAATTTGGTGCGTTTGGCATTGTTAACCGACAACACCGAATATTTAGACCGCGCTCAACAAGGGTTACAAGCATTCAGCACCGTCATGGAGCGATCACCCCAAGCCGGACCCAGTTTATTAGCCGCTTTAGATTGGTTTCTACACGGTACGGTAGTTAAAACTACTCCAGAGCAATTAAATAAATTAATTCCCCGCTATTTTCCCACCACCGTCTATCGTCTAGAATCTGATTTACCTCCAGGCGCGATCGCCCTGGTCTGTGTTAAATTTTCCTGTCTCGAACCAGCAATGACGGAAGAACAGTTATTGAGTCAGATACAACAGGCTAGTCGGTAAAAAGTCACGCATTTAAAAGCGCGTGGGGGATGGCGAGGTTTCCTCGCCATATCTAACCACGTAAGAAGTTAAAAGTTAAAAGTCAATACGGATAGGGAATTCTTGCGACATTATATTAATAATTTGTTTATCTGGTTGTTATTTTTAGAGTTTTTTGGGGAAAACTGTATATATATTTAATCTTCTAAGTTACAAAAAATAGTTAGATTAGACACTCATCAATAAACTCTAGAGTTGGCAAATTCTTTCATGGTGGATCGACAACCAGATACAACAGACACATCGGCTTTGTTCTCTAATAGCCAAGAATATTATCAGACTTTGTGGAATAGTTCCTCTATTCCTCAGATTGTCTGTCAATTAGATGGCACGATTTTAGATGCCAATTCAGCTTATGCTGATTTGTTAGATTGCCCCGTGGTAGAAGTTTTAGGTTTAAATATTTGGGCGATCGCTCAAAACGATAATGCTCAACAGCGATCGCAATGTTATCGCAGCCTGGAACAAGTGGGGAAATTTACTATCCAACAAGAATATTTAACTAAAAGCCAACAACTATTTCCAGTCCGTCTGTTGGGAGTCAAACTTACTGTAAGAGAAGAAACTTTAATTTCTGTCAGTGTCGAATTGATTAGTGAATTAACCGAACAAACTGGAGACTTAACAACTCTAGTGAAAAAACGAACTCAAGAACTGATCGACAGCCAAGCTCGCTATCAACAACTTTGCCTCAATATACCTGGAGTAATCTATCAGTTTAAACTCGGTATTGATGGCAAATTTTCTTTTCCCTATATCAGTAGCGGATGTCAGGAATTGTTTGAGTTGAGCGCAGCAGAAATCATGAATAATGGGAATTTAGCCATCGATCTGATTCATCGGCGCGATCGCGATAATTTTGAACGGGTAGTAACAACTTCGGCGACAACCCTCAAGCCCAAAAAATGGGAGGGAAGAATAGTTTTGGCTTCGGGAGAGATGAAATGGATTCAAAGTGCTTCTAGACCGCAAAAACAAGCCGATGGTTCGATTATTTGGGATGGATTACTGATGGATATCAGCGATCGCGTTACTATAGAAACAGAATTACAAAAATCCCAACAGTTACTGCAACTGGTATTCGATACTTTCCCTCAATGCGTCTCTTGGAAAGACACCAACTTTAAATATCTCGGCTGCAATCGGCAATTTGCTAAAGATGTAGGATTAAAAACTCCCGAACAGGTAATTGGTAAAAATGATTTCGATTTGGGCTGGAAACAATACGCTCATCTCTATCAAGCCGAAGATACTTTAATTATCGCGGGTGGTACTCCTAAAATCGGTCAAGAAGTCACTCGAATTGCCCCAGACGGTAAGGTTACTTGGTTAAAATCTAGCAAATTACCCCTAAAAAACCAACAAGGTGAAACCATTGGTATTTTTGACTCTTATGAGGACATCAGCGATCGCAAGCGGGAACAACAGCAAACCCAAATAGCCACAGATTTCTTAGCCAAAGCGATCAATGCCATCAACGAACCAATTTTTGTCAAAGATCAAGACCATCGTTGGGTCATGCTCAATGATGCCTTTTGTCGGTTTATCGGTCACAGTCGAGAAGAACTTTTGGGGAAATCCGATTATGATTTTTTTCCCTCAGAAGAAGCAGATATTTTTTGGGCAAAAGATGAATTGGTTATGATTACCGAACAAGAAGACATTAACCGAGAATTTTTGACCGATGCCAATGGTGTTCGACAAACTATCTTAACTAAGAAAAATTGTTTTAAAGACCTGGCAGGTAAGACATTTTTAGTCGGTATCATTTTAAAGCTAGCTGAATATTAAGAAATTTTGCTAATACTTCTAAAAAAATCCTGACTTTGGTTCAGTAGTAGTCTATGGATACCCGATTCGAGATAGTCTGAGTAAAGATTTACAGAAAATAAATACATGACCGCTATAAATACTAATTTAACCAATAAACCTTCCTGTCCTCCAGCTGACTCCAAAACCAGGGTGAGCCAGTTTATGAAGCAACTGCAAGATGAAATCTGTGCCGGTTTAGAACAACTAGACGGTGGCGGAAAATTTCGAGAAGATAGTTGGGAAAGAGAAGAAGGAGGCGGCGGTCGGTCGCGAGTTTTACAACAAGGTAGCATCATAGAACAAGGTGGCGTTAATTTTTCCGAAGTGTGGGGAAGTCATTTACCTCCTTCGATTCTCAAACAACGTCCCGAAGCTGAAGGACATGGGTTTTACGCCACAGGGACTTCAATGGTACTTCATCCCCGCAGTCCTTATATCCCTACCGTACATTTAAATTACCGCTATTTTGAAGCAGGCCCTGTTTGGTGGTTTGGTGGTGGTGCAGATTTAACTCCTTACTATCCCTTTGCAGAAGATGCGGCACACTTTCACCGTACTTTTCAACAGGCTGGTGACCAACATCACAGCGAATATTATCCAGTCTTTAAACGTTGGTGTGATGAATATTTCTATCTCAAACACCGTCAAGAAACTAGAGGAGTTGGAGGAATTTTTTTCGACTATCAAGATGGTACTGGAGAACTATACAAAGGGCCTCATCCTGATAAAGCAGCAGCCCAATATAGTCAAGAATTAGGTGTAGTTCAACACCGTAGTTGGGAAGAATTATTTAATTTCGTAAGAGATTGCGGTAGGGCATTTTTACCTGCTTACACTCCTATTGTGGAACGGCGTAAAGATACAGAATATGGTGAAAGGGAAAGAAATTTCCAACTTTATCGTCGCGGACGTTATGTCGAATTTAATTTAGTTTACGATCGCGGTACAATTTTTGGCTTGCAAACGAATGGACGTACCGAATCTATTTTGATGTCTCTACCTCCTTTAGTTCGTTGGGAATACAACTATCAACCCGAACCCAATACCCCTGAAGCGGAACTATATGAAACCTTCCTCAAGCCTCAAGATTGGGTTAATTGGCAGTCAGCTAAGTAAGTAGCAGGTAGCAAGTAGCAAGTAGTAAGTAGCAGGTAGCAAGTAGTAAACTATATTTCTTTTGCTTTCTGACTTGAAAATAGCTGCTTAAACAACGTAATTACGTTCAAAGCTACTCCTGCTATTTTCATTTATGGTGATGAAATTTTTTCATTGGGACTAATAACCAATGACTGTACAGACAAGGTATGCCTTGTCTCTAATGACTAATGACTGATTTTAAGGTTTTACCGTTATTTGCAACATCAGGGGTAACAGGTTTGTCTGGGGATAATTGACCTGTTTGCAGCCATTCATCTACTATCGCAGTTTTCCGAGCTAGTTGAAGTTGCGATCGCAATTTTTCTCCTTCTAAAATTTCTCGTTCTAAGAGGATTTGAGCTAATTCTATTAAGAGTTCTCGATTCTCTTGGAGAATTTCTAAGGCGATTTGATGCGCTCCATCAATGACTGATTTTACTTCACGGTCGATTTCTTCGGCAACTTGAGGACTTATCTGACGGCGAGGATTGGTAATACCTTCGAGGAATTGTTGCTGGATTTTTTCAAAAGCAATTGGCCCCAAGCGATCGCTCATGCCATATAAAGTAACGAATCTTTCAGCGAGATCGGTGGCTTTTTGAATATCGTCACTTGCTCCTGTAGAAACCTTGGCAAAGGTTAATTCTTCGGCAGCACGTCCCCCCAATAAAGTGGCAATCCGACCGCGAATTTCGTCTTCAATCATCAAGAAGCGGTCTTCTTCTGGGAGTTGTAAAGTATAACCCAAAGCTCCAATACCACGAGGGACGATAGAAATTTTTTCGATTTTATCCGTACCGGGCATCAGGCAGCCGACAATGGCATGGCCGACTTCATG
This sequence comes from Pleurocapsa sp., assembly GCA_050330335.1. Lineage (GTDB taxonomy): Bacteria > Cyanobacteriota > Cyanobacteriia > Cyanobacteriales > Xenococcaceae > Waterburya. The sequence goes on from JBHJNX010000057.1 coordinate 11,718, forward strand.
ATATGCTACAGTGTTTTTTTCAAGTTCGTTGAGTACCCGCGATTTTTTCTCTAATCCTGTAATAATTCTTTCTATAGCTTCGTTAAAATCTGCCATCGTCACCGCAGCACGATCTTGACGAGCGGCTAATAGTGCTGATTCGTTGATTAAGTTAGCTAAATCTGCACCAGCAAAGCCTGGAGTCCGAGCCGCTAGTTTACCCAAATCTACATCGCCAGATAATTTTACCTGACGAGCGTGTACTTCTAAGATTGCCAGCCTGCCAGACTTATCGGGACGATCTACTACAATACGGCGATCAAAACGACCGGGACGCAGTAAAGCGGGGTCTAAAACTTCGGGACGGTTGGTAGCAGCCAAAAGAATAACCCCTGCATTAGCTTCAAATCCATCCATTTCTGCCAATAATTGATTGAGAGTCTGCTCTCGTTCGTCATTACTCCCCATAAATGTTCCTGGCATGGCACGAGACTTACCCAGAGCATCTAATTCATCGATAAAGACGATCGCCGGAGCTTGTTTTTTAGCGCGATCAAATAAATCCCGCACTCGCGATGCACCAACCCCAACAAACATTTCAATAAATTCCGAACCAGAAATACTGAAAAAAGGAACTTTCGCCTCACCAGCGATCGCTTTAGCTAATAAAGTCTTACCCGTACCTGGAGGGCCTACCAGTAACACTCCTTTGGGAATTTTTGCCCCCAAACGGATATATTTCGCTCCATGTTTTAAAAAATCAACGATTTCATAAAGTTCTGCTTTGGCTTCGTCAACTCCCGCCACATCATCAAAAGTGATATCCATACTGCCTTCGGAGTAAATACGGGCATTACTGCGACCGAGGGAAAAGGGACTCATTCCTCCGTCCGTATTGCGATTGAATAACAAACCACCTAAGTTGACAATTAAAAATAAGAAAAATAATAGCTGGAGAAAACCCCAAAACCCGTCACTACCTTTTACAGGAGTCGCCGAAAATTCTACCTGATGCTGACGCAAAATTTTGGGTAACTCCGTATCTTGAGTTACGGGGACGGTAACAAACATTTGCTCTGGTTGTTCGTTTAATACCTCAGATTTGAGAAAGTATTCCAGGCGGTTGGGACTGATAATTACCCTCTCAACGCGATCGCTTTCTACTAAGTCAATAAACTTACTATAGGGTTGAGATTGAGGTAATTGTGCTTGAGGAAAAAACAAACTAAATAAAATTAAAAATATTGAGGTAAAAATTAAAGTCCAACCCCAGGAATTCGATGGTGATTTTCCAGTTAAATTTTGACGTTTGGGCATAACATACCATTCCAATCAATACAGCAGGAGGCAGAAACTAGAAACTAGAAACTAGAAACTAGAAACTAGAAACTAGAAACTAGAAACTAGAAATTAGAAGAAATATTACTTATTACTTGTCTTAGGTTAACAATGGTGTTTTCTGAGTTTCTTGAGACAAGAGATCGCATACTTCTCGATCGCTTATTTGTTTAAAGTCTTCGTACCATAAGCCTACTGCACCGAAATACTTAGGTATAATCAGACAGGTGATATCGTCTACCTGGCTTTTCAATTGTTCTAGTGCCGATGATGATGCCACAGGAGTAGCAATAATGATTTTTTCTGGTCGGTTTTGTTTTAATACCGTTACGGCGGCGTGCATGGTTAATCCAGTAGCTATGCCGTCATCAACTAAAATGACAATGCGGTCTACAATTGTCAGCATCGGGCGAAAGTTGCGATAACAGCGATCGCGCCATCTCAATTCAGCTTTTTCTCTAGCAGCGATCGCTTGAACTTGTTGGTCATCAATAGCGTGCAGTTGAGTGGTGTTTTCATCAACAATAATTAGATTACCACTGTAATCTGGTACTAAGGCATCTTCGGCGATCGCCCCCATGGCCACTTCTGGATTTTGCGGCAAGCCCAATTTTCTGACTAGACAGACATCTAGAGGAAGATTTAAATTTTTAGCAATCTCGTAAGCTACTGGTACACCACCGCGAGGTAATCCCAATACTATGGCTTGAGGGTGATTGGTATAAGCAGTTAGTTTTGTTGCCAACTTACGACCTGCTTCTTGGCGATTGAGCAAGACAGTTTTCATTTTATTTACCCAATTCTTCTCGGTCTACTAGTTTTCAACATAGCTCTTAAGTTTGAGGAAGTTGTGAAAAGCAGGGAATAATGAAGGGCAAAATTAAACTATAAAAAACTTTTGAGATGTCCTCTAAAATGACTTTGTACTATTGCTCAGATTTTGATTTTTGTTTTTGATGATTCCCAGACGATACGAAAGATTAAAACAAGTTCTTAATAAAAGACAACCAGATTTAACCGTTTTAGCGGAAAATATTCACAAACCTCACAATTTTTCGGCAATTATTCGTACTTGCGATGCAGTGGGAGTGTTTGCTGTACACGCAGTCAACCGTCATCAAGAATTACCGACATACTCTCAAGTAACCCAAGGTAGTGAAAAATGGATTCAACTGCACACTCACCCTGATATTACTACGGCGATCAAACACTTACAACAACATCATTCAGTTTATGCTGCTCACTTTAGCGATCGGGCGATCGATTATCGAGAGGTAGACTATACTAAGCCTACTGCTATTTTATTGGGTACGGAAAAATGGGGCGTGACAGCAACGGCTGCCGATTTAGTAGACGGACACATCATTATCCCCATGTTAGGCATGGTACAATCTCTCAATGTTTCAGTAGCTAATGCAGTAATTTTATTTGAAGCCCAACGGCAGAGATTAGCCGCAGGTTTATACAACCAAGTACGTTTAGACCTTGAAACCTACAATCGCGTCATTTTTGAATGGGGCTATCCTGATCTCGCTGCCTTATATTGCAAGCAAGGTAAACCTTATCCCCAATTAACTGAAACAGGAGAAATTTCTAGCAAAGCGATAGATTAAAATGCAGTGCGATCGCTCTGCTTCTATTTTTTCTGTACTTCTCTAAATAAGCTCTCGACAAACGATGATCTCTATGGCAACAGGCAAAAGAAAAATTTTTAAAAAGAAATAATAAACAAATTAAAATTATCAGCATATCTTACGTAAGATACGTATGTAAAATTAAATTATCCAAGCATTAAGTATTGAAGGTGAAATATCCATCAGAACTCCCACCAAGAGCCTACGTAGATCGACGATATAAAGTTGTTAAAACTTTAGGACAAGGTGGCTTTGGTAGAACTTATTTAGTTGAAGACGAAAGACAGTTTAAAAAATGCTGCGTGCTAAAAGAGTTTGTCCCGCAAGTTCAACAAAAACATGCAATTGTCAAATCACGAGAACTATTTGAAAGAGAAGCCAAAGTACTCAATCAGCTAGAACATCCTCAAATTCCGAAATTTTACGGTTGGTTTGAAGAGAACAACCGCCTATTTTTGGTTCAGCAATTTATCGATGGCAAAACTTACGCAGAACTACTTTACACGAGAAAGCAGCAGGGTAAAGCCTTTAGCCAAGAGGAGGTCACTCAATTATTAAAAAATATATTACCTGTTTTACAGTATATTCACACTAATAATATTATTCATAGAGATATTAGCCCTGACAACATAATGTTGTGCAATGAGGCAGAAAAACCAATTTTGATTGATTTTGGAGTTGTAAATCAACAGACTGCAACCAAAGTAGCTAGCGGTGCCGTAAGTGCGGGAACGACAGTGGGTAAACAGTCCTATTCTCCTATAGAGCAAATCAGTCGTGGTATCTGTTTTGAAAGCAGCGATCTTTATGCATTAGGAGTAACTGCAATGGTCTTATTAACTGGAAAACAGCCACAAGACTTTTATGACGGTCAAAACAATTGCTTTCAATGGCGCAGATATACTCAAGTTAGCGATAAGTTGGCTAAGATAATCGATACAATGACTGCCGAAGCTCATCGTAATCGCTATCAGTCGGCACAAGAAGTATTAGAACAATTTGTTGCTCCTTTTCCCACCTATATTCCCCATCGTATACCTAAACTCAAGTCAAATTTTAACAAGAATTATTGGATTTTTGGCGGTTTGGTTGCTGCGGCCCTAGTTGGCGGTTCGTTCTTTTTTTTGAGCCGTAATATGGAAGGGATTTGTAAAACTCTTAATAATTGTTCTCCCAATATAGAATACAAAGCTGAGTATGAAGAGATAGTCCAGCAAGCCGAGAGTGTAATAACAGAAGCAGCTAATAACGACAACTTAAATAGTTATAATTGGCAACAACTACAACAACTAAAAAATAAATTAACAGCAGTCACTAGAGAACTTGAAACAATTCCCGTGACGGCTAAGATTTATAACGAAGTAGAACAGACCTTAAAGCAAGTAACAACTCAAGTTGAACGAGTTGAGAAAGCTATGACTCTAGATTTACCAGATAATATGTATGTCAATCCCAAGGTTAGCAATTAGACTACTCGACGATTGTAGTTGTTTATGTAAATTAGCTGACAGCATTGAATTTAAAAAGTCTAAATTTACCATTATCAAAATTATTCTCAATTACACAGATGAATTTCTCTCCCTATATCTTAGGAGCAAGTATAGTCACCTTGGTTACGTTTGCTCCATTCACAACAGTTTGGGCTTTAGAAGCTACTCAAATTAATAAAATTGCCAAAAATATCACAGTCAAAATCGAAATAGACGACGGCGTTAATTTAGACCACGGTTCTGGAGTAATTATTGCCAGAGATAAGTTTGGCTATTATGTTTTGACTGCTAAACACGTAGTTCAATATTTAGATTATGGATATAGTATTTATACTCCCGATGGCAACAGCTATACTTTAGACAACAGCACAATAAAATATGTTGATGGTATAGATCTAGCAATTGTCTACTTTAACAGCGATCGTAGTTACCATATCGCTTTAATTGAAACCTCTGTCAATCACATCGTACCAGGAATAGCAACCTATGTGAATGGTTTTCCTAAAGGGGGACGAGAAATTCAAGAAGGAGCGCAATTTACTTCAGGAAGCCTTACGGGAATTAATCAGCAGCATCCTAACGGCTATAATTTAGTTTACAACAACTTTACTCGTGGTGGTATGAGTGGTGCTCCCGTACTCAATGCTCAAGGTAAGGTTATCGGCATACATGGATTAGCAGAACAAGAAATTCAACAAGCAAACAATTGCCAAACAGAAGCAACCGAAGAATCGGGTGAAGCCAGCCTCTTACCGCCAAAAGTAGGTTCGACTGGCGAAGAAAATAGTGATAACTGTCAGTCTGCAAATATCATTCCAGAAAAAATAGATTTGAATTTGGGTATTTCTATTTTTACTTTTCTGGATCGCGCTGCCAGCGTTGGTATAAATGATCTATTTGATATCACTACTGTAAACACTTCTACTCCTAGCCGCACGATCAGAGAAACTTCTACGTCTGAATTTGGTACTGCTTGCTCTAGCGTGAGATGTCCATAGTAGAATTTTAATATATATAAGTATTCAATAATTATTCAACAAACTAACCGATACGACCAATAGATTCGATGAATTTTTTTCATTTCAACAAACCACTACTATTAATTTTAAGTTTTGCTTGCTCAATTTGCATGCAATTGACTCCTCATGTTGTTACTGCTCAAACAGCAGAACAATTACTAGATCGAGACGATCTAGTAATTGATGAAAGCTTACCTTGGGGAATTAAAAAATGGCCCCAGGGTAAAGTTATTGAATTATTAGATCTTGCTTCGAGTGTTTATGGCAGAATCGTGATTGATCGCTATGGTATTGATGAAAGTGGTGCTGCCATCAAGCAACCTTTCAGTCGAATTAAGCCAGGTAAAGTAGTATTAGCTTCTATTTGGGGTAGCAACTTAGACGGTTGCTATGTCGAAACCGTAGTACAGGTTGCTCCTAAAACCAATATTCCGCCTCAAGCAACTTTACCCACTTTGTTGGAAATAGCAGTAGGCGATCGCATTTTAGAATTAATTCCTAGAGAAGGAAACCCTAAAATAATTAGCTACAGATATAACTATCTTGATGGTGAAAATTCACAGCGACAATCTATTTGGCACATGAATCATCGGATTTTCGATCTTGATTCTCAGCAGGCTAGCAGACTGATTAATGCACCTATAGAAAATCTCAAAGCTAGAATGCATTTTGGCGACACTAAAAGCATTTCTTTTGAAATTGACGCAAACACGGTACAAAGATGGCAAGATATATTTTATTTTAATTCTAGCTGCCAATACGTTCCCTAAAAGATTTGTTGATCAAAAAAAATCAAACCATCCATATTATGGATAGTAAGGTATTAGTAAAACTGAGAAATTAAATCAATATCATTTCAGATTAAAATTATGAATAAGTTTACACTTAAAAAACCGGTGGCTTTACTATAAAATTGCCATCGGCTTAATTTATATAAAATAAATGATGTTTGGAAGCAAAATTTATTCTAGAAAGAATTGCTATTGCTTTCTTCTACACTTTCAGTTGTTTCTAGAAGTTGAGTTTCTTCAACAATATTGCTTTCTTGAGATTCAGCACCTCCTTCAACAATCTTTTTAGAATCACCTATGCCTTGATTAATTCCGTGAACGGTATCAATTGTATCGACAGTAGTTTCGTTGGTTGTATCTATGGTATCTTTCACTTCTTCAACACTATTTTTAATATCAGTTATACCATCCAAAAAACCTGCGAGAATTATTTCTGATTTATGATAAATTTGATTTTGTTTTGATGTATTGAGATCGTCGGATACTTGAACGGAAACTGGAATGACTAATACAGAAAAAGCTAGAGAAAGCAGCAACTTTTTTTTCATGACACGGTTTCGCTCGATTTGATTTTGATACAAAAAAGTTAGAAATTGATACTAGTTTTAAATTTTATTATACTTTATTTTCAATATTTTACAAGCAAAAAAGCAAGTACTAATTATAGCAATTCTCAGTTTGATGAGATATATTTCGGTCTTGTTAGGTTCTAGGCATTAGACACACTCGCACGCTTTTCCTAGGGTTTTACTGATTTATCTAAACCACAGAGCGCATACCTCAGTAATATGAGAACCGCTATAAACTTAAACTAGTCAATCAAAATTACTGTTTTTATTTTAATAGAAAAGAAACGTTTTATAACGCAGATTGAGCAGCTTGGTTTAAAAAATCTTCAAAGTTTATATAAAGTCTTTTGCTTCCATTACCACTCTGATACAAAGGTCCCTCACTAGAAGAAGCATAATTATCGCCAATATTCATCAGCTGTCTTACACTCTCGGCAGGATCGCTACCAGGTTTTAAAGTAAACAGTTGAGACACGCACGGACCATTTTCGTATTGAGCGACACAGACTATATTTTGTTCATTTTTCACTCCTGTAGTGATATATTGCAATTCTCCTCTGTTGTATGCTTGTTGAAAATTATCGGAAACAATTTTACAGCGACTCTGAGGAGTAAGATTGCTATTAGGATGGTTTACCCAATCACTAACCCAATAAATTATGGGAATATTTCCGTGAGGTGTTTGGGCGACAGTCATGGGTATATCTCTCCAAGAACCGCAAAGAAATTTTGTCTGTTGAATTTCTTGAGGGTTAACCGAATTGATTGCTGACAATAGGCTAGCCAGGCTTACAGACAAGGTTGAAGCAAACCATTTGAGATTCATAAGCCAAACAAACTGATTAATTTAGAATATATTTGCGGTAGTTAAATTTTGAGCTTACGTAAGATAATATATGATAATTTTGGCTAGAGAATTCATACTTGTTGTTAAATTTAACAATGGCTGACCATAACAACTCTGATTAAATGGACAACAGCTTAAATCCGAGGCATAATACATTTTACACTTAAATAACTTTAGAGTTTGTAAGCTAGGAAGGGTCTTCACAAGTTTCTCAAACTCTCGATCTATAAAGAGTTGCAGAAGTTTAAATTAACAAAAGATAGTGGCAGTCAAAACTTTAACTATCGACGATCGCCCTCTTGGGGTGCGGGAATCGGAAACTATACTAGATGCAGCAAAAGGTGCTGGAATTCACATTCCTACTCTGTGTCATTTAGAAGGAGTATCGGATGTGGGGGCTTGTCGCTTATGTTTGGTGGAAATCGTTGGTAGTCATAAACTCCAACCTGCTTGTGTTACTCAAGTGACGGAAGGTATGAAAGTTTACACCAACAGCGAACGATTACAGAAATACCGTCGCACGATTATCGAACTGCTGTTTGCTGAGGGAAATCATGTTTGTTCGGTATGCGTGGCTAATGGCAACTGTGAGTTGCAAGACTTAGCAGTAGAACTGGGTATGGATCATGTTAATTTAATTTATCAATTTCCTCAGCGTAGCGTCGATTTATCTCACGATCGCTTTGGTATCGACCATAATCGCTGTATTGTCTGCACTCGCTGTATTCGGGTATGCGATGAAATTGAAGGGGCGCATACTTGGGATCTGGCAGGAAGGGGACACGATTCTCATGTGATTACGGATCTCAATCAACCTTGGGGGACTGCCGATAGTTGTACTTCTTGCGGTAAATGTTTGATGGCTTGCCCGACGGGAGCAATTTTTGCTATTAGTTCGACAGTAGGGGAAATGACCAAAGAGCGAGCCAAATTGGAATTTATTACTACCGCCAGAGACAAAAGAGAATGGTTGGCGGTTAATATGGATGTCAAAAGGTGAACTTTATGTTACAGCATATCATACAGGATTTAGAATCGGCGATCGCTTTAGTAATTACTACCCTAATTTTGTTTGCGATTATCGCTCTGCTGACTATTAAACCCGCCATTGGCAGTATTACCCAACAAGAGATCGCACCGGGATATACATCTTGTCGTTCTGAACAAATTTTAACTGATGAAACGGGTAATAAATGGCAGGTAATGTTTTTTACTCCTGTAGATGTGTCTCAAGTTACTGCTTTAAATCTCAGATTATCCGGACTTTATAGTTCTCTCCGCATTCAAGCCCAACAACCTCTAATAATTAGCACTTCAGGCGATCGCTTTGAAACTACGAATATGTTTCTAGAACAACCACCCCTACCCAGTATCGGACAATACGATTTACAACAGATCTTTTCTCAACTACCCACAGAAGAATTATTATTGGAAATCCCTTTAGAAAACGGTGAATTTACTCGTCTGCCCATACCCAAAGCAGTAGTCCGAGAATGGCAAGCAGTAGCCGCCAAAAATGCCGATAAATCTCAAAAACTGCCTTCTGGTTTTCAATTAGCTTGTTAAGATACTTGAGCTATAAAACAATGAGCAAACTAAAATTAGCAACAGTATGGCTAGGTGGTTGTTCTGGCTGCCATATGTCATTTCTAGATTTAGATGAATGGCTGTTAGAATTAGCTGCACGAGTAGATTTAGTTTACAGTCCCCTAGCAGACATCAAAGAATATCCTTTAGGAGTAGATCTAGTCTTAGTTGAAGGTGCAGTGGCTAATGAAGATAATTTAGAATTAATTACCCAAGTACGCGATCGCTCTAGAGTTTTGATTTCCTTTGGTGATTGTGCCGTAACTGGTAACGTGACTGCCTTACGCAATCCTTTAGGAAACCCCGAAACAATTCTTCAGCAGTGTTATCTCGAAGCCGCCGACATTCAAAATCAAATACCCCACGAACCTGGGATCGTACCGACTTTATTAGAAAGAGTGCAACCAGTTCACGCCATAGTGCCTGTGGATGTCTACCTTCCTGGCTGTCCCCCCAATGCCAGTCATATTCGTGCCGCGATTGAACCTTTATTAGCTGGGGAAATGCCTCATTTAACAGGAGAACAGATTAGGTTTGGTTAAATGGTTAAATTCCAGACAGTAGGGGCGAAGGGTCGCTCGCCCTTACTGTCCACCCCAATCTGGTTGGTTGTTGATAGATTTTTTTGAGGGTGTTGATATCTCGTTGGGAAATTGGCGGGGGTTCTCGCACTTGGGAATAATATAGCGCGTCTGTTTCGTAGGGACTGTGTCCCCAAATTCCTAAAGCATGACCTAATTCATGGCGTACGGTGGCTAAAAGCGATCGCCCGACAGAGGCGGGATTAATTTTAATGGTCATGCGATGAGCCAAAGTCGAATGTTCTGGTTGCAGATAAAAATCGTAGGTTGCTTGAGCGGCGATCGCTCTGGGAATGTCATACAGTCCAGTGTCGGGATTTAATTGAACATCTCTGTCTATCTGCGATCGCTCTATGATTATATCAGCTATAGTTCGATCTTCGATTTCGGTTAGGGGTAAATAAACATTCCATTCTGCAATCGCCTGTCTGACGCTTTGAACCCATTGTTGCCAACGGCGAATGCTGGCTGTGTCATTATCTGTATTGTTAGGTTTTTCTAGATAAATTTTTAGAGGAAATTGCGACCAAACCAAATAACCCACAGGGGTAGATTCGATGTGATCAAAATAATCTCCTCTATTGGTGCGATCGTTCCAGGTAGCTAGCGACTTGGGAAGGGGATGTATTTTTAAGGCAGGTAGAGAATCGGAGGGAGATTGAGAGATTATGTCCGATAATGAATTTAATTTCTCTAATATGGTAAAGTCCTGACGGAAATTATCATTCAACAACCTTGTAGGATGCTCTTCTGACTGGACAATTTTGCTGGAAATGATCATTAAAATCAATACAGCGATCGTCAGAACAATTCTCTTCCACCATCTCATACTCAATTGTTTTCGATTGTAATTCTCCCAATTATCCCAGCCAACCGGCACTTAAAACTACGGTTAAAGCCATAAAGGTAATGCTTAATGCCCAGGTGATGCGGTTGAGAGTATTTTCTGCACTTTTAGTACTGGTAAACAGTTGAGACTGTCCGCCAATACCTCCCAAACCATCTCCTTTAGGGCTGTGGAGCAAAATTAAAATAATCGATAAAAAAGCCGAAGCCGCCCAAACAATTTGAATCAGTTGATAAGCTTTCATTGAAAAAATCTACTTTAGATTAAAAAATTAACTGTTAATCATTGTATGTCCCAAATAGGCATCTCTTCAAATTAACCCCACTGCATATTTGAAGATTGAGGCCAGTGAAGAGTTAAAGGAAGGGATTTATTATATCTTAACTTTTTTACTCCAATTTGTCTTATCCAAGCAATATGCTCTTTTCCGTATTTCAACAATTGTCTTTTAAAGTAAACGAGGATGCAAAGTTCATCGAAACTTTAAATAATTTTTCGGTGTTGACACAATTTTTACTAATTTGTATTAAGCACAAAATTAACAAAACTTGATATAAAAACAAGTGTCAAAAGTTGTGAGAATTCACAATTCAAACTTAGAGAGAAACTAATTAATTTTTTTGTAGGTAATGATTTTTTCAAGAAATAATATTAACTATCTAATAGCCATAACTGCTGCAATAACCACTTCTTTCCACATTTTACCTGATCGCGCTCTAGCAAATAACCTTGATCGCCATCTAAGACACCCTAAAAAACGTTCGACTTTAGCTATTAAAAAAAATAAGCCACAAAATTTTAATTTATTAGCAATCAGAAAAAATTTAGAAGCAAATAAACTCAAAAAAGTCAACGATAAAAATAAATTATCTGTATCTAATAAAAATTTAAATATACCAATTAAAAAGGGAGTTGAGATCGCTAGGGCGGTAGATGGGGAGGCTTCCTGGTATGGGGGACAATTTCACGGTCGTCCTACTGCCAGTGGGGAAATATTCAATCAAAATGATTTAACGGCGGCTCATCGCTACTTACCATTTGGCACGAAAGTAAAAGTTACTAATGTCAATACCGGTAGCTCGGTGATCGTGAGAATTAACGATCGCGGCCCTTTTGCTAAAGGTCGAGTCATCGATCTATCGGCGGCGGCGGCACAAGCTATTGGTTTAATTACGTCGGGAGTTGCCCCAGTACAAATTAGTATTTTAGACAGATAGTTAATTAAGATAGATTGGTAAATCGATCGCGACTGACTAAGATCTAGTGCTGATAATCAAGACTATTACCGAGTTACGCTCCTATTTAAAAACTTATAGAGATAAAGATCAAATCGGTTTAGTGCCGACTATGGGAGCTTTGCATCAAGGTCATATAAGCTTAATCAACAAAGCGATCGTCGAAAACGATACAGTAGTAGTTAGTATTTTTGTCAATCCTTTACAATTTTCTCCTCACGAAGATTTAGAATCCTATCCCCGTCAGCTACAACAAGATGGGGAATTATGTCAGCAGTTGGGAGTTAAGGCGATTTTTGCTCCTAGTGCGGCAGAAATGCGGATTGCTGGAGATACGGAGGCTCAATCTGCAACCACAACTGTTATTCCTCCTCTATCGATGACCACGGGGTTGTGCGGTAGATATCGCCCAGGTCATTTTACGGGAGTTGCCACCATTGTCACTAAATTACTCAACATCATACAACCAGATCGCGCTTATTTTGGGGAAAAAGACGCGCAACAACTGGCAATTATTCGCCGTTTGGTAGCAGATTTAAATTTACCAGTACAGATCGTTTCCTGTCCCATTGTTCGAGAAGCATCGGGATTGGCATTAAGCTCTCGCAATCAATATTTAACCCCTTACCAAAAACAGCAAGCTGCCAAAATCTATAATAGTTTACAGCAAGCAGCAACCGCATTTAAAACGGGAGAAAATAATGCTAGAACCTTAATCGATCTAGTCAAACAAAATCTAGAGCCAATTGATGAGGTTAAAATTCAATACGTCGAGCTAGTAGATCCTCAAACTCTCGCTCCTGTAGCTGCGATCGAGTCCCAAGGATTACTGGCGATCGCAGCTTACCTAGATTCTACTCGTTTAATTGATAATATCGTGTTGCAACAACGTCAGCCAATTATAGCCATCGATGGGCCAGCAGGAGCAGGAAAATCCACCGTTACTCGCAAAATTGCCCAAAAATTAGGATTATTGTACTTAGATACCGGGGCAATGTATCGAGCAGTCACTTGGTTGGTCATGAATTCTGGTATTGCAGTCAATGATGAAGATGCAGTGGCGGCTGTAGTTAAACAAGTCAATATCGAATTAACTTCCCCTCAGAGGGCTGACTTACCTACAATAGTACATATTAACGGCAAAGAAGTAACATCAGCCATTCGTAACCCTGAAGTTACCGCTAACGTCTCCATCATCGCCGCCCAAGCCGCAGTACGGGAAAAATTAGTAGAAATGCAAAAGCATTGGGGAGAAAAAGGGGGTATTATTGCTGAAGGTCGCGATATTGGCACAAATGTATTTCCCGATGCCGAATTAAAGATATTTTTAACTGCTTCTGTTGCCGAAAGAGCGAGAAGACGCAGCCAAGACTTACAAGCCAGAGGAGACAAGATAGATCTCCCACAATTAACCAAAGAGATTCAACAACGAGACGAACGAGATAGTAATCGAGCCATTGCACCACTGAAAAAAGCCGATGATGCGATCGAATTAATTACCGATGGTTTAACGATTGAAGAAGTGGTAGAGAAAATCGTCGATCTTTACGAGCGAACTATGGGAACTAATCAAATTTAGTATTCATCAAGCTGAGGTGCGTCTTCTAAGTTTAAGCGATGGGAAATCACAAAAGAAGGATCGATCTCACCCTGTTGAATCCGTTCTAATAAGGGACGGAGATATTTGTGTACGTGAGTCTGGGAATATTACCTTCGTATAGGTGCAAATCCGAACCGCAAATAGCAGTAGCAGTTATTTTAATAATGGCATCGCGGGGATTGAGAATTTTGGGGTCAGGCACGGTTTCAACTCTAACATCGTGTTTGCCATGCCAACATACAGCTTTCATGTGATGAAATTCTCCTAAATATTTAATTGAACGAATGTCGATTGCTTAGAACTGCCGTTTCGGTGTAGGGCAAGGGATATACAGTTGTAAATTAAGAACCTTGGGGTTGTCCTGTGGTAGTAGCAATTTCTCCCGTTTCCATTAACTGTTTGAAGCGGTTGAGTTCATCGCCAATTTGTTGTTGGGGTGATTCCCCGAACAATTGAGCGATCGCATTAGTTGAAGATTCTGATAGTCTTGTATTGCTCAAAGTGCCGAGAACATTTTTTAAGGTATTAAACCTGAGAATTGCTTTTTCCTGCTATCTCCTGCCTCTTATCTGATATTTGATTACGCCTAACTACTTACCTATTTGCGAGCAATCTTGACTCATGTCTCCAAGATACTTTTGCAAATAAGGAGAAAACACTTCATAAATCAAAGTTAGGGGCTGGCGATCATGCCAAAATAAATAATGACGACCCCAAAATGGGCCTTTTTGCTGAAATGCCTGTTCTAAAACCGAAGAAGTACCGTAACAAATACCCCGCACGTCTCGATAAAGTTCGGTATGCAACAGAGATAAACTCTTCCAAATAGGTAAGGAACGATTTTGTAAATATTCATCCACATGATTGGCATCCCACCAAGAAGCAGCATAAGCCAATCTTTGACCAGAAGCAGTTCTCAACCATACCTGTCGCCGCAACCTGGGTTCGGAAATAGCTTCAATTTCTTCTGGCGCACCGTCATTATCTTTGCCAATAGGAGACATATCAATAACATCGACTTCTGTAGATTCTCCCGTCAGTAATTGTAGATGTCTGGTGGGGGAACCATCTCCTAATAATAAAATCTGCCAGGCGGGCGATAATTGATGGTGTGGTAATCCTTGCTGAACCACCTCTTCCCCTCCCTGCCAGATGGGATTGAGACAATGCCAAGCTTTAGCAAGAGTTAAAGGATCGTATGATTGAAGATTTGCAGTCACAGTAGTTTACAAAACTTTATTCTTATTAATGGAGATCGTAACGTTATTTGCTAGTTTTTACAAACTTCTGCCATCAAATTAGCCTTGAGTATCTTAATTTAGGCGATCGTCACCAGAAAAAATTCCCAAAAATATAGGGACGCTCCTTAGAACGCCCCCTAGTAAAAATTAAGTTTAATTGTCCCTTGACAACTAGCAACTTACCACTTGCTAGCTACTAATTCGGCCAAGTCAACCACACGCTGAGAATAACCCCATTCGTTGTCATACCAAGCTATAACTTTAATCATGTCGCCGCCTAAAGTTAGAGTTAATTGTCCGTCTACGGTAGAAGAAACATCTGTACCGCGATAATCAGAAGATACTAAAGGCAGATCAGTATAACCTAAAATACCTTTTAATTCTCCATCAGCAGCCGCTTTAAGAGCTTCGTTGACTTCTTCAGCAATAGTTTTCTTTTCTACCTGAGCCACTAAATCTACTACAGAAACATTAGGAGTGGGTACGCGCAAAGCAATACCATCTAACTTACCTTTAAGTTCTGGTAGCACTAAAGCTACTGCTACAGCAGCACCAGTAGAAGTAGGAACGATGTTCATCGCTGCGGCTCTAGCTCTTCTGAGATCACGATGACTGGCATCTAAAATACGTTGGTCGCCAGTATAACTGTGAGTGGTGGTCATTGTACCTTTGATGATGCCAAATTTCTCATGGATGACCTTAGCTATAGGAGCGAGACAGTTAGTAGTACAGCTAGCATTACTGAGAATGTCAAACTCTCCTGGTTTGTAATCTTCGTGGTTGACACCCATAACATAAGTACCAATACCAGGACCTTTACCCGGAGCAGTAATGACTACTTTTTTCGCGCCAGCTTGTAAGTGCATTCCCGCACCTTTTTGATCGCGGAATACTCCAGTAGATTCAATTACAAGATCAATATCCCATTCTTTCCAAGGCAGGTTTAGAGGATTGCGATCGGATACGCATTTAACTGTTTTGCCATTAATAATCAATGAGTTAGTATCAGCTTGAATATCAGCATCTAAAATGCCCAACATTGAATCATATCTCAATAAGTGAGCATTGGTTTTAGGGTCGGAAGTGTCGTTGATCCCTACTAACTCCAGATTGCTATTTTCTCTAGTTAATAAACATCTAACAAAGTTGCGCCCGATACGTCCAAAACCGTTAATTGCTACTCTAACCACTACTTCTTGCCCTCTATTTTCTTAAGGTTAATACATTAAAACATTCTTAATAAGACTAATCATATCGTAAAGTACGTCAAATTCATGATGATTATTGCGATCGTTTTTTTTAGAGCGAAGGCTCGATGGGAGTTAGATTGACAAGATCTAGGCAGTCAGAGTAGGAAAAACTTCGAGGGGCTAATGAATGGTACAAAACCGTCTATTTTGCTAATTTAATCAGTTTAAAACCTCAATATCATCATTTAGGATTGATGAATTTTACCTAAGTCGAAAAAAATCTTGTTATCATAGCCCGTATTATTTGTGCCGATGTCAGACTACTACTAGGCGATCGCTTTGGTAATCTAAGGAAAAAACAGCAGCCACTTGTTAGATTGATTGCCTTCAAATTACTGCGGTTTCGATTGGCTACTCGGCGCAAACTAAGCTCCAGCAATTGCGATTTACTAAGGAGAAACGAGGGTGACAAAAGTAGACTTAAGAGGGAAACCATTTCATTTCATTGGTATTGGTGGAATTGGAATGTCAGCTTTAGCTTATATTGTTGCTCGACGACAGTTACCAGTATCTGGCTCGGATCGTCAGACTAACTATATTACCGATCGCCTGAAGTCTTTGGGAGTTCATATTTTTAACTGTCAAGAAGCAGCTAATTTGAGCTTTTTTAATACTCAAGCATTACCTCAACCTCAATTATCCACATTGGCTACGGGAGAAAATAGAACTGCTGCTGAATTAGAATCAATTTCTTACTCTAGGGAGCTTTTACCTCAAGTAATTTGTTCTACGGCGATCGCTACAACTAATCCAGAATATCAAGCGGCAGTTAAATTAGGATGTCCGATTTTTCATCGTTCCGATTTGTTGGCGGCTTTAATTGAAGAGTATGAAAGTATTGCTGTTTCTGGTACTCATGGCAAAACTACCACCAGTAGTTTAATTGCCTATATGTTATTGGAAAATAATTTAGACCCGACTATTATTGTGGGTGGGGAAGTGGATGCCTGGCAGGGTAATGCTCGCGTTGGTGCAGGAAAATATTTAGTCGCCGAAGCCGATGAATCTGATGGTTCTTTAGTTAAGCATTTTCCCAGTATAGGAGTAATTACTAATATTGAACTAGATCATCCAGACCGCTATCAAAGTATTGAAGAAGTAGTGGAAATTTTCCAAACTTTTGCAGGACAGTGTAATATCCTTATAGGTTGTATCGATGATCAGATAATTCGTGAAGATTTAGCAATCACGATTAGTTATAGTCTCAATCCCGAAACAGGTGCAGACTATACAGTTAAACAAGTTAAATATCATGGTACGGGAAGTCAGGCTGAGGTTTGGGAAAGAGAGGTTTATTTAGGAGATTTACAATTACAATTGCTAGGAGAACATAATCTCAGTAATGCTCTGGCTGCTGTAGCCGTAGGGAGGAAAATCGGACTGGAATTTGCTCAAATTGCCCATGCTTTAGCCAGTTTTACGGGAACTAAGCGCAGATTTGAACCTCGCGGTGAAGTTAATGGCATTGTCTTGATTGATGATTATGCTCATCATCCCAGCGAAATTGAAGTTACTCTTAAAGCGGCACGTCTGAGAGTGGATGGTAGCGACTCTTTAAAACGAGTGGTAGCTATTTTCCAACCCCATAGATATAGTCGGGTGCGAACTTTTATTCAGGAGTTTGCTAAGGCTTTTCAAGCTGCCGATGTGGTAGTGGCTACGGATATTTATAGTGCGGGAGAAGAACCAATAGCAGGTATTAACGGCAAAATTTTAGCTGAAGCAATTGGCAGACATCATGATCGAGTTGATTACCATCCCGACGTTAACTCCATCGATACCTTTCTCTCCAGTTCTATCTTGCAACCGGGAGATTTAGCAATTTTCCTCGGTGCGGGCAATCTCAATCAATTTATACCGAGAATTATTGCTCTGTCTGAAGGCGGAAAATAGCGATCAAGGAACAACTTAACTGTTTTGCCATTAACTAGTCCGATCAAATTCGAGAAGTTATTATCAGTAGATTAAATAAATATATTTATTAACTTATATGGAAATCGATCAGATCGTCCAATCCGGCATATCTTTAGCTCATCAAACTTCTTATAAAGTGGGAGGCGAGGCACAATGGTATGCTGCACCGCGCAATTGGGAAGAATTAGAAGCTACTTTTGAATGGTATCAGCAACAAGACTTACCCCTAACTCTGTTAGGTGCTGGTTCAAATTTACTGGTGAGCGATCGCGGTGTGGCCGGATTGGTGATTTCTACTCGTTATTTTCGTAATTATCAATTCGATGCTGAAACGGGTTTACTCACCGCCGATGCAGGAGAGGCGATCGCCAAATTAGCTTGGAAGGCGGCAAAAAGGGGCATGAAAGGCTTAGAATGGGCAGTGGGTATCCCCGGTACAGTAGGAGGGGGAGTAGTGATGAATGCGGGGGCGCACGCGGCTTGTGTGGCAGATATTTTGGTCAGTGCTACGGTATTATCTCCCGGTGGAACAATTGAAGAACTCAAATCAGAAGATTTGGCTTATGCTTATCGCACTTCTAATTTGCAAGGAGATAATCGATTGGTAATTAAAGCTACCCTGCAACTAGAACCTGGTTATAGTAAAACTGAGATTATGGAACTTGCCAATGACAATTGGACGCAACGCAAAACCACTCAACCCTATCATCTTCCTAGTTGTGGTAGTGTCTTTCGCAATCCTCAACCCCGTGCTGCGGCCTGGTTAATCGAACAATTAGGCTTAAAAGGATATAAAATTGGCGATGCACAGATAGCTCACCGCCATGCTAATTTTATTCTTAACTGCGGCAACGCTACAGCTAACGATATATTTCGATTAATTCGTTACGCTCAAGAAAAAGTAGAATATCATTGGTCAGTATCTTTAGAGCCAGAAGTTAAACTATTAGGTGAATTTTAAGCAACCTACTTTATAGTAAAGCTATCGTTCTAAACAATTTGTAGTCACAATATTAATAGATATGGCAGGAAAAGGATTTGGTCCATTAGGAAAAATGAGAGAACTTGCTGACGCTTTCAAAAAAGCGCAGGAAGTCCAACAAGGAGCGCAACAACTTCAAGCCGAACTAGAACAGCTAGAAATTGAAGGTACTAGCGCAGACGGTTTGGTTAAAGTAGTGATGAGCGGCAACCAAGAACCCCGTCGCGTGGAAATTTCTCCCGATGCTTTAAATCAAGGTGCAGAAGCTCTTTCTGAATCGGTAACAGTAGCGATGAAATCGGCTTACGAACAGTCTACTGAAATGATGCGCGGTCGTATGGAAGAATTAACCAGTGGTCTAAATCTACCTGGAATGTAAATATTTATACCTTGGTTGACTGAGATTGCTACGAGCGATCGCCTTAAAACCAGTAATAATTTAATTAAATCATGAGGGTGTAATGATTAACACCCTTATTTTTTTCTCTCAATTTAATTAAAACGAGTACGTGCGCTTGCTCTTCCTTCTAAATCTATCTGGAATGTAAATATTTATCGCGATCGCCCTGAGATTTAAAAAATAAATCGATTATAATTAACTTAGTTTATTCGACTTAGTCATGAACCAAATAAATATCCATCAGGCAAAAACCAACTTATCCAAGTTACTAGAACGAGTTCAACTAGGAGAAGAAATTATTATTGCCAATCGTGGTATTCCTAAAGCGATAATCAGCAAGTATATTTTAGAAGAAGACAAAACCCAAAATAGTCCCTGGGGTAGATATGCAGGACAAATAGAGATTAGCGATGACTTCGATTTGGAAGATGAAGAAATCAATAATTTATTTGGCGGATGAGATATTTACTCGATAGTTGTGCCTGGATATTTTTACTTACTGGTAATAATAAACTCAATGAGCAACAAAAAGTAGCCATTCTCAACCCCGATAACGTAATTTACATTTCAGTTGTATCGGTTTGGGAGATGACTATAAAAATCAACAAAGGAAAACTCAAACTACCAAAACCCTTGCAGTCTTTGTTATTTGAAGCTTGCGTACAAGATAGCTATAAAATATTAGCTTTGGATGTTTTCAGCGTTCTCAACACTAATAATTTACCCCAACACCACCACGATCCCTTCGATAGAATGCTGATTTCTCAAGCAATAGAAAACGATCTGACTATCATTACTGTCGATTCAAAATTTTCTAAATATAAAGTTCGGTTGTTTAAATAATGGAATTAAACGATTGATTTATTTGATTAGTTTTTTGCTCCAAACAATGTCGATCGCGATAGGCATCAACTATCATGACTCTAAGGACGTTTGACATTAATTAACTAAAATCTAAATGTTTGCTCTGACTAAAAACACCTCTCGCCAGAGAGAAATTGCTGAAGTAGTTTTGCGTAACGGTTGGGATTATGCGCGGGGGTTGTTAACTGGTAGCAAGCCAGATGAGCCACGTCTGCCTTCTCCTAATGTGTTGCGGAATGTTTTGATCGAATTAGGGCCTGTATATGTCAAGCTAGGGCAACTGCTGTCTACTCGTCCTGATCTATTACCAGCAAGATACATCGAAGCACTGACAGATTTACAAGCTAGAGTACCACCAGTACCCTGGACGGAGGTAGAAAGCTTAATTGTCGGAGAATTATCTCAGCCTTTAGAATCAGTGTTTGCCACTATTGATCACAATGCTGTAGCCGCAGGTTCAATCGGTCAGGTTCATCGCGCTACTTTAATTGATGGCAAACCAGTAGCTTTAAAAGTGCAGCGTCCGGGTATTGAAAAAATAGTCGCTCAAGATATTTCTCTAATTAAAAGTTTAGCCGAATTGGTATCTCTGACGGAATTTGGTAAAGATTTTGATATCGTCGGTTTAGCAGAAGAGTTTACCAATGCTATTAAAGCAGAGTTGGATTTTACTACAGAAGCAGACTATACAGAACAATTACGCAGTAATTTAACTCAAAGCAATTGGTTTGACTCAAAAAAGTTAGTCATTCCCCAAGTTTATCGTTCTTTAAGTAGTTCTAAATTGCTCACTTTAGAATGGTTGGAGGGAGTACCGATTTTAGAAGCTCAATTAACCCAGTCCAAAGAAGAACAAGACAAAGTTGTCTTGAGACAAGAAATTACTACCTTATTATTTCGTGCTTTTTTCAAACAAATTTATATCGACGGCTTTTTTCACGCAGATCCTCATCCTGGTAATATCTTCTATTTACAAGATGGTCGCGTCGCCATTCTCGACTGTGGCATGATTGGTAGATTAGACCCCCGTACGCAACAAATTCTCACCGAAATGCTTCTGGCTATTGTAGATTTAGATGCCAAACGTTGCACTCAATTAACTTTAGATCTGGCAGAGAAAGGACAACCCATCAGTATCGACGGTTTAACTAACGATTATGACCGTATGCTGCGTAAATATTATAATCGCAGTATTTCTCAAATTAATTTTAGTGCTGTTATCTACGAAATATTACAGGTATCCCGCAATAACAAAATCCGCCTTCCCAGTAACATGGGTTTGTATGCCAAAACTATAGCTAACCTAGAAGGAGTCGCCAGGAGTTTTTATCCTGAAGTCAATTTACTCGATGAAATTCGTCCCCTGATGGTAGATTTATTTCGCCGCCAATTTTTAGGAGAACGTCCTGTAGAAACCCTGTTGCGTATTGGTTTAGATTTAAAAACCCTATCATTGCGATCGCCCCGTTTGGTAGAGTTATTGTTAGACAGGATGACTTCGGAAACCCTCAAGTGGAATCTGAGAATTCGGGAAATTGATTTACTGTCTTTGAGTATTGAAGATTCTGCTAATCGGCTATCTTTTAGTATTTTAGTCGGCTCATTAATTATGGGAGCGGCAATTATCTCTACAGGTTCAGCAACCACTCAGGTATCGATTTTAAGTAATGTTTTATTCGCTGCCGCCAGTTTGCTCGGCTTGTGGTTAATTATTAGTATCTTGCGATCGGGTAGACTTAAATAGATTTACTGCCAATTTCCGACTAAAACATAAGCTGCCCAAAACATAGGTACTTGCCAATCTTTTTCTAAATTATTCCACATTGCTAATTGTGCTTTTTGTAGGGCTTGTGCTTTATTAAGCTCTTTTGATTCACGAAGTTGTTGATAAAAATATTGCATCAATGAGGCAGTAGAGTCATCATTCACTTGCCAAAGAGTTGCCAAGGTACTGACTACACCGCTTCTAACTGCCATACCTGCTAATCCCAAGGTAGCACGTTTATCTCCGATGGCAGTTTCACAGGCACTCAGCACTAATAAATCGATGGGGTTAGTGATGACTTGTTTTCTATTTTTGAGTAAGTAATTGAAATCTTGAATAGTGAGTAATTTTTGCCACAACAATAAAAAAGTGCCATCGGGGTTGGAACTAAATTGACCATGACTGGCTAAATGTAAAATGGAAGTTGGTTGTGATTGTAGTTGTTGTGCCAAATTATCTAGGGTAAATTGAGAATTTAGCAAAATTTTAGCGTTGAAAATGGATTTAATGCTGTCTAATTCTTCGGTAACATTGGTTAGGGCGGTAAATTGTTGATTAGCTATTTGTAAAGGTTTACTCACTCCTCCTGCTAAAACTTTATCGGTATCAGATTGTTGTTGTGGATTTAATAATCTTAAACTCGGAGTTAAAGCAAGGGCATATTGTTCGATTAAGTATTGTTTCCCATCATATAATGCTGCCATGGGTATGGTTTGTAAACTGTCGTTGAGTAAGAAGACTAAAGTTGTGGGGTTATTTTGCTGTAAGTCTGCTAAAAAAGGTGTAATTAGCCAGTGATAAATTTGAGTAGCTAGTTGTTGTGTTTCTAAGACTTTGTCTGGCTGAAGAATATCGTAGCGCAGTTGCTCAATAGTTGTTTCTAAATCAGTTTGGGAGATGACTTCTGTGTGGCGGCGAAAAGTGCGATCGCTCAAAGATAAAATTACTTCTAAACGATCTGGTAACACAATTGTGTAGATTATTGCGGCTGAGGGATCAATTTCATCGATGTTGTGTTGCTCAAATGTTGAGCAAGCATCTTGAAAGTAATTGTCTAATTCGGCTATTTCTAGGGATTCTATAACATCACGAACGGTTTCTAGATTAGTAGAATCATTAGTTAACAATAAATCTATCAATTCTAGGTACACTGGTTCTACTTGTTGGCGAAAAGAAAATTGTATTTCTCGATTTAAAGAAACTAAATCACTACGTAAATTTTTCAGAGTCTTAACCGCAGCTTGATAAGCAGAGATCGCTTTGGCTCTGTCTCCCTGTTGACGGTAAATTTTGCCTAATTCCCACTGCCAACGATAGGCTATTTCTGGTGCTTGAATGGTTTGAGCTAAATTAAGAGCTTGTTCGATTAGTTGCTGTGGCCTAACTTCTGAAGCTATTTGTTGTTCTTGTTGTAATTGCCCTAAATAACCCAAAGCATAAGATTCAATACGGCGATCGCCAAATTGACGGGCATTGTTAATTGCCCGATCATAAATAGCAACAATGTCATTCCAAGAATAGTCGATGGCAACTGAGTTTTGTTTGAGAAGAGTCAAACTACGAGCTAAATTAACTTTGGCGTAAATACTGCCTTGATTAGCAGTGAGAGTGAGATGATTGACATCGATTTGGGATACTTGCTGTCGTGCTTTTGACCACTGTTGAGTTTCAATAAACAGAAATAGCTGATTTAACTGAGCCTGTAAGCGTTCTAGAGGTAAAAAACGCTTTGATAAAGATGAATTTGTTATCTTTTGATAATATTTGATGGCTTCTTGGGTATTATAAGCAAAGCTTGTTAAATTATTTCGTTCTTTTTCTTGGAGGGCGATTGCTTTGTGGAGATTTCCCAAACTAAGTAAAGTTTTATACTGTACTTGGGGCGATCGCACTTCAAGTTTTTCTGCTAAAGATTGAATGAATACGTCTGCTTGGGATAAATTCTCACGGCGATCGCTATAAGCTAAATTAGCTCTTTCTAATAACTGAATCGCGCGATCAAACTCCCCCGTTTGATAATATTCTCGACCCTGTTTGACCAAAAAAGATGGCTCGCTTTGAGTATTGCCCGAAAGAGGGATCACCATGGTCAAACCGAAAGCTAAGATAAAAATTACCAATAATCGCCTGAACATTTAATATTTACGGCGGTGTGCAGACTAGTAAGGAAAATGTGATTTAAGTCTGCTATTTGCGTAGAAATATAGCCAGTGATTTTAAAGAACTTAAGCAAAAAGATAAGTAGCTTGTTGTAACTAAACTACAAACGGGAGGCAAATGGGAATTATTACTTACCTATTTTTTTGACAATCAATAGACAATTGCGAGAGCCAAGGCGATGATATTCAAGACAATCGGCGATTTTAACTAACAGAGGAATTCCCCGTCCACTGTTGAGCCAGTTATGATGTTTTTGAGATGTTTGGGTGATGAATTTATGCAGATCGAAAGCTTCCCCCCAATCCCAGATCAAAATTTCGATATTGGCCCTGGTAAGCAAGATCTCGATTTTAACAATGGTTTCTTCAGGTAAATTTTTGTGGGCATGACGAACGGCATTAGTAAAACCTTCTGCCATTGCCAATCTACACTGTAGCCAATCTTGTTGAGGAATAAAATCTTGATAAATTTGTTCAAATTGAAGCAAAATCCGATCTAAAGCATTTAAGGTGCTAGTAACTTCAATCTGAATTTTTTGGAGGACTTTCAATTGCTCGTCGCCTTTAAGAAATAAAAAGTACAACAAAATTGCTACAGAGTATACTTTATTTTGGTTTTTTAAATATTGTTATCTGTAGCTTGTGCTAGTGTAGTTTGCATCTCACTTGTTTTTTTGCTTATTTTGACTATCCTCAAAAATAGACCAACTTTAAGGTTAACGTCCTTAGTTTAGCAGGGCTAATTAACTTTGTGGTCATACGGAATTAAAAACACCAACTTATCTATGGCTCAAATTCTGATTATCGACGATGATTCAGCTACTCAATTGTTACTCGAGCGAACCTTACGCTCTCAAGGCTATGAAATTACGTTAGCGAGTGATGGTGAAGAGGGGTTGATTAAAGCTAGAGCGATTCGCCCTGCTTTAATTGTGTGTGATTGGATCATGCCGCGTAAAGATGGTTTGGAAGTTTGCCGTAAGATCAAGTCGATTCCTGAGTTTTCGACGACATTTTTCATTTTATTGACATCTCTTGATTCGGTAGAAGATCGGGTTAAGGGTTTGGATGCTGGTGCAGATGATTTTTTATGCAAACCAATTGAAATGTATGAGCTTAAAGCTCGTGTCAGGGCCGGATTGAGGCTGCATCAACTCAGTCAAGATTTACAACAACAAAAGCAGTTATTAGAAGCAGAATTAGCCGAAGCCGCCGAATATGTCGGTACAATTTTGCCTCAACCATTGCAACATCCTTCTTTAAGTATTGATGTTTGTTTTGTGCCTTCGCGACAGTTAGGAGGAGATAGTTTTGATTATTTTTGGTTGGATGACAATCATTTAGTATTTTATTTATTAGATGTTTCAGGCCATGGTTTGCGTGCTTCTCTACCTTCTCTGTCGGTAGTTAATTTACTGCGATCGCGAGCTTTAAGTAATGTAAATTATTATCAACCCAGTACGGTTTTAGATGGTTTGAATCATACTTTTCAAATGAATGATCGCAATGATAAATATTTTACAATTTGGTATGGTGTTTATAATCGTCAGCGACGCAATTTGACCTATTCGAGTGCAGGACATCCCCCGGCAATTTTAATGCCTCCTCCAGAACAAAATCATCTTCCAGAAAAACGCTTAAAAACTCCTGGGGTTCCGGTCGGTATGTTTCCCAATGTTAAATATATCGATGCCACTTGTGAAATTTCTGCTGGCTCTAGTCTCTATGTATTTAGCGATGGGATTTATGAGGTAGAACAACAGCCTGGTTCTCATTGGAGTTTGAATCGATTAATTACACTGCTAAAAAAATATCAGCAAACTCCCGATAGAGATTTAACCAGATTATTACAATATGTCAGAACCTGGCATCCCAATTTTCAGTTTGAAGATGATCTGTCTATTTTACAAATAGATTTTTTTTGAATTTATTTTGCCTTATTTTTTTCCAGAAATTAAAGTCAAATATGTGGCGAAATTTTTAATTGAGTAGAAAAAAACTTTATTGTTCCTTGAGTTGTTTTTCAAATTCTTCGCGAGAACTATAAATGTTAAAGTAGCTATCCATGCTAGTTAATTCAAACAACATTTTTATTTGCTCGTTAAGCGAACACAAAAACAATTGTACATCAGCAGTATTTGCTATTTTTAAAGCTTTAACTAAAGCTCCTAGTCCAGAACTATCCATAAAGGTAACATCCTGAAAATCAACTAAGATAATTTGTGCGCCAACTTCTATGTTTTTGTTAAGTTGATGGTGGAAGTCTTGGGTTTTAGTGCTGTCTAAAATACCTTTAGGTTCAATAATTTGAACTAGAGAATTCATGTAATATCAAAAAAATATTCAAAATACTAATATAATAACACAGTATAGCAGAATAATTTAACTATACCGATAACAAGTTAGCATTAAAACGGGGTATATGTCCTGCTTTTCTTTTAAACTATTTTGGTATTCTCAATTAAAACTCCAAAACTAAAATCTCAATGGAAGTATATGACGTTATTGTAATTGGTGCGGGTCACAATGGACTAGTATGTGCCGCATATCTACTTAAAGCTGGCTACCGAGTCTTGTTATTAGAAAAACGCCCCGTTCCAGGTGGTGCAGCCACAACTGAAGAAGCACTTCCCATTGAAGCACCTGGTTTTAAATTCAATCTTTGTGCCATCGATCACGAATTTATTTTCTTAGGGCCGATTATTAGAGAATTACAATTACATCAGTACGGTTTGAAGTATCTTACTTGCGATCCCCATACCTTTTGCCCCCACAGTAATGGTAAATATTTTTTAGCACACCAGTCTCTAGAAAAAACTCAAGCTCACATCGCCCGTTATAGCCAACGAGATGCGGAGAAATATGGAGAATTTATACAATATTGGTCGATTTTAATGAGTGCGATCGCGCCATTTTTTAATGCTCCTCCTCAAGGGGTATTAGAAATTGCCAAAAACTATCGCCTACAAAACTTAAAAGACATTCTAGCGATCGCTGGTTCTAAAAATAAAGCTCTTAACTTTATCCGCACCATGATTACCTCTCCTGAAGATGTGTTAAACGAGTGGTTCGATACGGAAATAGTCAAAGCACCCCTCGCTCGCTTGGCTGCCGAAATTGGTGCTGCACCTTCTCAAAAAGGCATTACTTCGGGATTAATGATGTTGGCAATGCGCCATCACCCAGGAATGGCAAGACCTCAAGGAGGTACGGGCGCACTGACTCAGGCTTTAGTAAAACTGGTAACATCTTCAGGTGGAAAAATTTTAACCGAACAAACAGTTCAAGAAGTAATTATCGAAAACGATCGCGCAGTAGGAGTTAAGGTTACTGGAGGAAAGGATTATTTAGCCAAACAAGGAGTAATTTCTAATATTGATGTCCGTAGGTTGTTCTTACAATTAGTTCCCCCAGGAGCGATCGCCTCCGACTTGCAAGATAAAATTAAACGCAAAACTGTAAATAATAATGAAACTATTCTTAAAATAGACTGTGCTTTATCGGAACTACCAAAATTTACTGCTTACGATGGTGAAGACGAAGAACATTTAATTGGTACAGTGTTGATTGCTGATTCCGTAGCTCATGTCGAACAGGCTCACTCCCTGGCAATGATGGGAGAAATTCCCGATCGCGATCCGTCGATGTATCTCGATATTCCTTCTGTATTAGACCCCACCCTTGCACCAGAAGGGAAACATACTCTGTGGATCGAATTTTTTGCTCCCTATCAAATAGCGGGAAAAGAAGGTACGGGTTTAAAGGGTACTGGGTGGACAGATGAACTAAAAAACCAAGTAGCTGATCGCGTCATCGATAAACTAGCCGACTATGCCCCCAATATTAAAAATTCAATGATTGCCCGACGGGTGGAAAGTCCAGCCGAATTAGGGGAAAGACTAGGTTCTTATAAAGGTAACTACTATCACCTGGATATGACCTTAGATCAAATGATCTTTTTGCGCCCCCTACCAGAAATCGCCAACTATACTACTCCCGTTAAAAACCTCTATCTGACAGGTGCCGGGACTCATCCTGGGGGTTCAATTTCTGGGATGCCCGGACGTAATTGCGCCCGCGTTTTTTTGAATCGACAAAAACCTTTAAATTACCTCTGGCGATCGCTGTTTCAGTCATCAGAGAAAATTAATGTTAAATATTAAATGCAATGACGACATATGATTGGATCGTAATTGGTGCTGGTATTACTGGCGCATCTCTAGCTTATGAATTGAGTAAGCAATTTCGCGTGCTGTTGTTGGAAAAAGATAAAATTCCTGATAATGCCACTGTCTATAGTTATGGCGGTTTAGCTTATTGGTCAGGTACAGATGAATTAACCCGTCACCTATCAAAAGAGGGTATCGAACTACACCGTAACTTATCTGAAGAATTGGCAGGAGATACGGAGTTTCGGGAATTGGATTTAGTTTTAACTATAGATCGCCATGATGACCCAGAAGCCATAGCCAAAAATTACGATCGCTTTGCCATCACTCCTGAATTATTGGATGTACAAGAAGCTTGTAAATTAGAACCTTTATTAAATCCTAATGCGATCGCGGGATGTTTGAAACTACCTCACGGTCATATTCATCCTCAAAAAACTACCGATGCTTATCTCAAGGCTATGGTACGTAATGGTGGCAAGATTATTTATCAAGGCGCGATCGCTTTTGTCCGAGAAGGGGATAAAGTTATCGGGGTGCAAACCGAAGCAGATACTTATCACAGTGCCAATACAGTAGTCTGTGCTGGAGGTTTATCGCGATCGCTCTTGCAAAAAGCAGGAATTAAGATCGATAATTATTTTACTCACGCTCAAGTGATTACCGCTCCTCCTATCGATTTTGACTTGAGTACCATTGTCATGCCAGCTATTTTACAGAGATTCTCCTTAGAAGCTACGGCTGGAGAATTGGCAGCAGATTCTAGTTGGGATAATCTTCAATTACCAGTGCCAACTGTTTTAGATACTGGTGCAGTTCAATTTATCGATGGTAGTCTGTGTTTGGGTCAAATTAGTGCCATCAGGAGCAATCCTGCAACTCGTCTCGATAATACAGTAGCAGAAGCCGAAATCAGAAAAGCGATCAGCAATACCTTACCATTTTTAGAAAAAGTATCGGGGACTTGTCATCAATGTCTAGTGGCTTTTAACGATAAAGCGATCGCTTTAGTAGGTAATTTACCAAATACTGAGGGTCTTTATCTATTTTCTGGTTTTACCAGCACTTTAATTTATGCCCCAATTTTAGCCAGACATTTTGCTGTTTGGGCATCGGGGAATAAAAATAAAATTATCGAACAATTACAAATGGCAATTAATAATTAATCATGAATTACTGGTTGATGAAATCTGAACCCGATGTTTATAGTATTGAAGATTTACAACGAGATAAACAAGAAATTTGGGATGGAGTTAGAAATTATCAGGCACGTAATTTTTTAAAAACTATGCAGCTAGGAGATTTAGCATTTTTTTATCATTCAAATACCAAAATACCCGGCATCGTTGGCTTGATGAAAATAATCGCTAGTAATATTCCCGACCCGACTCAATTCGACCCTAAAAGTCAATATTTCGATCCAAAATCTACACCACAAGCTCCTCGATGGCACACGGTTAAAGTAGAATTTGTTGAATCCTTTCCTGAAGTTATTTCTTTAAGTCAATTAAAAAAAGAATTTAATGGCGATGATTTTTTAGTAGTCAAAAAAGGCAATCGTCTATCAGTAATGCCAGTAAAAGAAACAGCAGCAAAAAAAATACTCAATCGAAAAAAATAACATAATTAAATTATGAATTCAAAACCCGAAACTATTAACATTTGGAATTATAAACCCTGGTGGTGTCAACCTTGGTCGATTTTATTAACTGGAATTGTGATTATAACTGGTAGTTGGTTTTTATTAACAAATATTTGGCTTACTGGAGTAATCTCGATTTTTATTTTGGCATGGTGGAGCTATTTTTTAATTCTATATCCTCAAATGATGCAAGAATATTTAAGTTCTAATTCCTCAGAAAATGATGTTTGAATATAATTAATAGGTCGCTCGCCTATAAATAAAGATTGTAATAATATAATCAATCGAGATACACTAAAAACCTGAATTGCCAGACTAAGTTATTGAAACAAGAGAATATTTTTGTGAAGTTATTGCCTACTCAATTAAACTTATTTCCATCCGATATTCAGCTTAAACATAAATTACCTACCAATAGTCTCAGCCATCAATATCGAGTTCAAAGATGGGCTAATTTTATAGCTGGTTATTCAATAGAGTTTGTTGAAAATTGTCTTCAAAAATTAGATAGCGAGCAAGGATTAATTGTAGGTCCTTTTCTCGGATGCGGTTCTACATTGGTTGCAGCCAAAAATTTAGGTTTTAGAGGAGTTGGTTACGATAGACATCCAGTGTTTCTCAATTTAGCTAAAGCGAAAGTTGAAAACTATACTGTAAAAGATTAATATAGTTTCCGATTCCCGCACCCCAAGAGGGCGATCGCCGATAGTTAAAGTTTTGACTGCCACTATCTTTGGTTAATTTAAACTTCTGCAACTCTTTATAGATCGAGAGTTTGAGAAACTTGTGAAGACCGCTCCTCACTTACAAACTCTAAAATTATTTAAGTGTAATTCGATTTAATTGTGCTAATATGATCAAGGCAAGAAAATAATGTCTCCCCTGCGGGTGTAGTTTAGTGGTAAAACCTTAGCCTTCCAAGCTAATGATGGGGGTTCGATTCCCCCCACCCGCTTAGTTAAATTACATTAAAGGCTCTAGACCATTTATTTTCCCTACGATGCAAATTGTATGAGATAATTCTGTAGTCAATTCAACTCAACAATTTAAAACCTGTAGATCCTAATGACTAAGACAGCATGGGTGTTCCCTGGACAAGGTTCTCAAGTAGTGGGAATGGGAACAGACTTACAAGATATTGCAGCCGCACAAGTGAAGTTTGAAATTGCCGAAAAAATCCTGGGCTGGTCTGTATTAGATATCTGCAAAGGAGATGAAGCAACTCTATCTCGCACTCTCTACACTCAACCCTGTCTCTATGTTGTCGAATCAATTTTGGCTGACTTACTAAAAGAAAAAACTGGTTTACCCAATTTTGTAGCAGGTCATAGTTTAGGGGAATATGTGGCTCTATATACGGCTGGAGTTTTTGATTTTGAGTCGGGGTTGAGTCTGGTAAAAAAACGCGCCGAGTTGATGAATAATGCGGCTGGAGGCAAAATGGCGGCGTTAATGAAATTTGATCGCTCTCAATTAGAACAGGCGATCGCGGATAATCCAGATGTGGTTTTAGCTAATGATAACAGCGACGCACAGGTAGTTATTTCAGGTACACCAGAAGCAGTTCAAAAAATCTTGTCTGTAGTTAAAGCCAAACGTGCCGTAGAATTAAATGTATCTGGAGCTTTTCACTCTCCTTTGATGCAAGCAGCTTCAACTCAATTTGAATCGGTATTAAATGCTGTGACTTTCAAAGATGCTTTAATTCCCGTACTGTCGAATGTCAGTCCTACCCCTGCTACTACTTCATCGGAACTAAAACAACGGCTGGTAGCTCAAATGACTAGCTCAGTACGCTGGCGAGAAATCATGCTGCAACTGTCGCAAGAAGAAATTACCCATGCAGTTGAAATAGGCCCTGGTAAAGTATTGACTGGCTTAATCAAGAGAACCTGTCGGGGTATCGAACTAAATAATCTAGAAACTATCGAACAAATTTAATTAATTAACAGTACTTACGCAGTTTGTCCAAAGTCCAATTACTATTACTATTTACTGAAAAAAAACAGCACCCTAAAATAAGATCTGAGTGCTGTTCGACTTAAGTATTTAAACTAAAACTAATCAAGAGAGTACTGAGGTTTAAGCTAAAGCTGCCATTTGAATGTCGCTTTCTGCTAAGATTTTCTGTAATTCATCTGCTTCTACAGTTTCTTTTTCAACTAATAAAGCAGCCAAACTGTCTAAAACTTGACGGTTGTTAATCAACACTTCTTTAGCGCGACGATAGGCTTGATCTACGTAATTACGTACTTCTTCATCGATCGCGGCGGCAGTTTCATCGGAGAAATCGCGATCGCTGGCAATATCACGACCCATAAAGACGTTACCGTTTTGACGACCGAGAGCTACAGGACCCAAGCGATCGCTCATACCGAAGCGAGTGACCATCTGGCGTGCTACTTTAGTAACTTGCTGTAAGTCATTCGAGGCACCAGTGGTTACTTCTTCTTCACCATAAACAATTTCTTCTGCCAGACGACCGCCTAAAGCAACAGCCATTTGGTTTTGCAGATAAGAACGAGAATATAAACCAGATTCCATCCGATCTTCGCTAGGAGTAAACCAAGTTAAACCACCAGCACGTCCGCGAGGAATAATACTAATTTTTTGTACGGGGTCGTAGTCAGGCATCAAAGCACCAACTAAAGCGTGTCCCGCTTCGTGATATGCTACTAATTCTTTGCGTTTTTCGCTCATCACGCGGTTTTTCTTCTCTGGCCCTGCTAAGACGCGATCAATGGCATCATTAACTTCATCCATCGAAATTTCGGTTAAACTGCGACGAGCCGCTAAAATTGCTGCTTCATTGAGCAGATTAGCTAAGTCAGCACCAGTAAAACCGGGGGTACGACGGGCGATTTTATCTAGATCTACATCTTTAGCCAGAGTTTTACCGCGAGCGTGTACTTTGAGGATTTCCTGACGACCTGCGTAGTCGGGACGGTCAACTACTACTTGACGGTCAAAACGACCGGGACGCATCAAGGCTGAATCTAGTACATCGGGACGGTTAGTAGCAGCAATGAGGATGATGCCAGTATTTCCTTCAAAACCATCCATTTCCGTCAGTAATTGGTTGAGGGTTTGTTCCCGCTCATCGTTACCGCCACCAAGTCCAGCACCCCGTTGACGACCTACCGCGTCAATCTCATCGATAAAGACAATACAGGGAGCATTAGCTTTAGCTTGCTCGAACAGATCGCGGACGCGGGAAGCACCCACACCGACGAACATTTCTACGAATTCCGAACCAGAAATACTAAAGAAAGGTACGCCAGCTTCTCCTGCTACAGCTTTAGCTAAGAGGGTTTTACCAGTCCCAGGAGGGCCTACTAATAGAACACCTTTAGGAATTTTTGCCCCAATTGCCGTAAAGCGATCGGCATTCTTCAAAAAGTCTACTACTTCAGTTAATTCTAGTTTGGCTTGTTCAATGCCCGCTACATCACCAAAGGTGACCTGAGTTTTAGGTTCCATTTGTACTCTGGCTTTGGATTTACCAAAGTTCATTGCCTGAGAGCCAGGGCCGCTTTGCGCTCTTCTGAGTAAGAAAAACAATCCTACCAACAGCAAAATGGGGAAGAAAAGGCTGCTTAAAGCTCTAAACCAAAATCCTTCATCATTTTGAGGTAAAACGGCAATATCAACTCCATTGTCGCTAAGAATATCAATAAAATCTCGGTCTTGAGGTAAATTTACCAAAATTGGCGTACCCTCGCGATCAATTACTTGGGCTTTGCTGCGATCGGCAGTAATTTTAACAGTTTCTACTTTGCCACTTTCAACTTCATCGATCAACTTGCTGTATGCCCAGGTTTGCCGACTTTGAGGTTGTTTATCTAAAAAGGCAGTCCCCAGAGCTACTACTACTATTGCTAGCAATACGTATAACCCGGTGTTTCGCCATTTTTTATTATTGTCTTTACTCACTCTGACAGCCTCCTTAAGCTGAGGATAAGAATTTTCTAAGAACCGCTACTGTTATTTTAACCATGGACTTTGAGCCATTCAGTATCTGAAAAATCCTATTTATTAGGTATCTGAGAAAAT
This sequence comes from Pleurocapsa sp., assembly GCA_050330335.1. Classification (GTDB taxonomy): domain Bacteria; phylum Cyanobacteriota; class Cyanobacteriia; order Cyanobacteriales; family Xenococcaceae; genus Waterburya. The sequence continues at coordinate 45,674 of JBHJNX010000057.1, forward strand.
CTCTGACAACCATAATTTCAGGAATCTACCGTTTAGCTTTTAAATAAGAGATAAGTCCAGATTAAAATAGCTGGTGTCTCTAAGAAGCTACTATTTTAAATTTTTTGTTGTTAATTTATGTTAACGTTTCTCAGTAATTCTCGCTTGAGAAATTTAAAAATGTTTTCTGCCAGGGGGCATATTAGTATTTACTTACTAACTTATTGAGAGTCGATCTTTTAAAGAAACTCAAGCTGATCAAGCCCAAAATTAAGGCTACAGTGCTGTTAGGTTCGGGAATTTTAGTACAGGGATCGCTGGTTTGTCTTCCTTGAGCGCAGGAGCGGTCTAAAGTACTGGTGACTAATCGTACCTGGGTAGGATTAGCAAAAAACTGTTGAAAAGAGCCGGTTAGATTAATCTGTCCGAATTCATTGTTACCACCAAAGGAGGCAATTCTAGTACCGCTAAAACTTACATTTGAGTTGCTGCCTTGAGCGAACAAAACATCATTATCGATATTATTAGCTAGATTAGTATCTAAGTTACCGATCGCTCTAAAAAATCCTAGAGTATTGTTAGTATTGTTATCGATTAAAAAGAAAGATAAACCAGCAAAGTTAGAAATACTTTCAGAGCCAAAACCTTCAATTAAATTACTAATATTTAAAGAAGCTGTAAAGTCAAACGTGAGAGTTTCATTGGCATTAATATTTAAGATACTTGCAATTGATGATTCAGCCTGACTAAAAGCAAAATAATTTACTCCCGTTCCCGATGCACGGCTAGCAAAATTTTGGCTAATAAATTGAAAAGTATCATCAAAAATAAAAGCAGCCAGACCATTAGAATTGGCATTGGCAATACCACTAGTACCAGAAAAGGCAATATCTTTTAAATTGCTATCTACGTCAGGGTTTCGAGGTAAAATACTAAAGTTATTTAAATTTAAAAAAGTACTAGATTGAGCTAAAGTAGCAGCTTGAACTGCCGTAGTGTTAATGAAAGTACCGCCAATAATTGAAGTGACAGTTAATAGTGAAATTTTTAAATTAAAATTCATGGTTAATTAGATATTATTTAAGGACATAAAAATATTTAACTTGTATTTTTATATTAGGTCAAGCTAACTAATTTTATGCGGTAATTGATTGGGAATAATAAAAACAAATTTAATAGCAAAAAAACCATTTATTTTACTCTAATACAATTAGATAATTTTCTTTGATAAAAATATTAATTATTAAATTGACCTTTCTTAAATCGTGATTCTTAATCGCAACCGTTATGACTATGATATATTTGTAAATGTTTGTAAAATTGTCAACATTAACCGGGAAAGAGGAAGCCAGTTTCTTCCCTACCTCCGATTAAGGTATTGATAAAACTTTAAACTAATCATAGTTAGCATTTGAGGAAATTAGAGATATGACTACAGAAGGGTGTTTGAGAGTCGGACAAGAAGCTCCTGAATTTACAGCCACTGCTGTATTCGACCAAGAATTTAAAACCGTTAAACTATCTGACTATCGCAGTAAATACATCATTTTATTTTTCTATCCTTTGGACTTTACTTTTGTCTGTCCTACAGAGATCATTGCTTTTAGTGATCGCTATGAAGATTTCAAAAAAATCAATACAGAAATATTGGGTGTATCTGTAGACAGCGAATTTTCTCACTTAGCGTGGATGCAAACTGATCGCAAAGAAGGAGGTATTGGCGACATCAACTATCCTTTAATTTCTGATATTAAAAAAGAAATCAGTACTGCTTACAATGTTCTCGATCCCGATGCTGGCGTTGCATTGAGAGGATTATTTATCATTGATCGAGAAGGAATCATTCAACACTCTACAGTTAATAATCTTTCCTTCGGTCGTAGTGTAGACGAAACTCTTCGCACTCTCAAAGCAATTCAATACGTTCAAGCTAACCCCGATGAAGTTTGTCCCGCAGGATGGGAAGAGGGAGATAAAACTATGAACCCAGATCCAGTCAAATCGAAAGTTTACTTCTCTTCTGTTAATTAATATTGAGGCAGTTGTTAGTTGTTAGTTGTTAGTTTTTAGCTATCAGCTTTTAGTTATTATTTCACCTTTGTAAGTAAGTAAGCAGATAATTTATAAAGCCATCAATGTGGTTTTTACTCTATGCCCGTCTTACGCGATTACACTTGCCGAACGCACCGCTTAAATGTCGGAGGCAACCTCCGACATCGGGTGCTTGGAAACCCCCATTCGAGGGCAAGCCTTCGCGTGTCTCGCGCGCTATGCCCTGGCACAAGCTATTTTATATTTAATTGCACTCAGCTACTTACCTTCCTACTTTTTACTTTCTAAAAGTAAACCAATTCATATTCTTGACTTAATTTAAATTTGATCTACGATTTGTACATTGGGTAAATTAAACCCAAGTATATGATCGCAGATGAAAATTGCTATTATCACCTCTTGTTTTCTGCCTATTATTGATGGCGTAACCGTTAGCGGATTACAAAGATTAAAAATATTGAGTCAGTGGGGACATAAAGTTATTTTATTTTGTCCTGACTACAGTAGTCTGGCAGCAGACTATCCTAACTGGGGAGAGTATACGGGAAATATCTTACCTGGAGTGAGAATTATCAATTTAGCCAGTAATTCTTTTGTAGGGTTAGATTATGAACCGAATGTTAGTAGAGGTTCTTATCAAACGGTTTTAGAAGAATTAGAGCAATTTCAACCAGATGTGATTCACGTTGACGAACCAGAAAGACTGTATGTTGGTTTTTGGCGACTGGCTGGTTTAGATTATGCTCAAGGACATGGTATTCCCTGCGTGAGTTTTTTCCGCACTAACTTTTTAGATTATGTAAGAGATTATTTTCCTCTACCACAACCAATTTTGAGGATAGTTAGATTTTTACTTCAAAAACTAATTGTGTGGGTATATAACTCCTACGACTTGACTTTAGTTACCAGTAAAATTACTCATCCACAACTTATTGACTTAGGAATTAAAAATACTCGATATAGTAATTTACTTGGCTTTGATACTAAACGCTTTGATCGCGCCCTACGTCGTCCAGATTTTTTTCAATCTCAATATCAACTTCCCCGACTAGATAAACTAGTTAAAGTTATTTTTTTAGGTCGTTTGTATCCCGATAAAGGTTGGAATTTTACCCTTGAAGCTTTTCAAAGCCTATCCCAACAAATGGAGCTTTCTCAAGTAGGGATCATCGTAGCAGGAGACGGACCGATGAAAGAGGAAATAGCAGCTAAATTGAGCAAATTAACGCCAAATTTCTATCTACTGGGGCGAGTAGCTCCAGAAAATGTTCCTTCTTTGTTAATTAACTGCGATTTGCACGTTACTACATCTGAAAAAGAAACCAGGGGATTAACTATTTTAGAAGCCTTGGCCGCAGGAATTCCCGTACTTGCCCCTCAAGCCGGGGGAGTCATGGAAAATATCGATCATGGTAACAATGGATTCTTATATCATCCAGGCGATCGCCATGATTTTACTGCTAAACTAGAAATCTTAATCAAAAATCCGATTCTCAGACAGCAAATGGGCGATCGCGCGATCGCTTCAGTACAAGAATACAGTTGGGAAAACAGCATCCGCAATCTAGTCAATATTTGGCAAGAAACAACAGTAAGGGTAAAAGTCAAAGAGGACAGGCTGAAGCAAACCCTAATTAATAATTAATCATTATGTTCGGTAAAAAAATATTGTGGATATTTATATTTATTGGTAGTTTGATGATAGCGATCGCTTTAAACTATCAAGTACAATCTACTAGTCTTCGGGAAATAGCAGCAGATAATTCTAATTTTCAATATTTAGGTAGAATTGATCGCTCTACAGCTAGTTCCCCTATATTTGCTTATCCTGCTACCGCTTGCCAGTTTAATTTTGAGGGTACGACTTTACAATTAAAAATAACAGAAGATAATTGGGGAAACCATAATTATATAGGGGTTTATTTAGACGATAATCCCGAACCAATTGTGATTGAATTAGAAACCAGTTCCGAACCTCGAACTTATGAAGTAGTAAATAATTTATCTGACACTCAACACCGCGCTTTAATGGTGAAAAGAACGGATTTCTTTACTGGAGAATTTTCTTTTCAGGGAATTGTTATTGATCACGGGAAAAACTTGTTACCTCCTGACCCTATTTCATCTAGAAGAATGGAAGTTTATGGCGATTCAATTACCGTGGGAGGAATAGTAGAATCAGATAATGTAGGGGAACAAGATCCACCAGGAAATAACAAACACTTAGATAATAGTTATGCCTCTTTTGGAGCAATGTTAGCACAAGATTATCAGGCAGATTTTCATTTAATTGCTCAATCAGGAATTGCTTTAACCAATGGCTATGGTTATTGGTTTGAAGGCACGGGAATGGAATCAGTTTATGATAAGTATAAGCCACTGCCGAATGCAAGAGTTTGGAATTTTAATAATTATCAACCCGATTTAATTATTATCGCTCTCGGTCAAAATGATTCAGCTAGCGTAGTTGGCAAAGAAGAAATTTCTGGGGAACAATGGAAAAAAAATTATCAAAAGTTTATTATTAATTTACGGGAAGAACATCCCCAAGCTTATTTTATTTGTATGTTTCCTAATATGTTTCACGACCCTGTTTGGGATACATATCTTACTGAAGCAGTTAATCAATATCGGCAGAAATTCCCCAGAGCCAAAGTATACTCATTAATTACCGAACAAGTTACCCCAGGTCATCCTAGAGTGTCGGAACAAAGATTGATGGCAGATGCTTTAAAAAATTTAATTAATAATACTTTAATTAACGATGGTTTTAGTTGGCAGTAGGATTTAACCTGAGTTAATTCCTACTATTATTGGCTAAAAAATATCTCGAAGTAAATCCACAACTACCCCCGTTAAAGGGTCTAAAATTACTACATTGCCACCCAAAACAACAATATCGATATCTCTAGATAAATCCAGGCGATCGTTAATCGTACGGGGTAGAATTATGCGTTTGGCAATTCCAGGCGGTAAACCCTTACCTTTAGCTAGGCGTTTTTGAATTCCAGGTGGCAAAGAATTAATTTGATTGCGAATTTCCAGTCGAATTGTAGGACTGACTAAATAACTATAGCGATCGCGACTTTGAAGTAGATTAATTAATCGCTCTTTTTGAATAGTATTAAACTCAATATTTACTAAAGCCTGATGATTTGAATGATTCCTATGACGCTGGTGAGGTTTGGGTTTTGCCAAAGCAGAGTCACTCACGCCTACACTACACAGACAGATTAAAGTAAATAAGACGAATATTTTGCGAGATTTGGACATTTGTTTAAATAAAATAGCAGTATAATTTTGAAAATATAAATACTTTTATAGCAAAATAAATTAGCGATTTGAATAATTTTAAATATTATTAATTAAAAAAATACAGATACTTTATTTTTTAGGCTCTATTTCTTTATATATTTTTCTCAACTAATTACATCACTAATTAACCAGGCAGTAATTAATAACAACAAAATTGCTACTGCTAAATCTAGAGTTTTAGGAGATAGTTTTTTAGATAACCAGTAACCAATTAATACTCCCACCAAACTAGTAGCAATTAAAGCTAATGCAGCACCAATAAATACGATCCAAGGTGATTGAGATTCAGCACTCATTAATAAAGTAACTAATTGAGTTTTATCACCCATTTCAGCTAAAAAAATAGTGATAAACGTCGAGCTAAAACAAGCCCAAAAGCTCAATTGTTTTTGTTGATTGGATTTTGATTCGATTGTCTGTGTAAGAATAGTTTCTTGAGTTTTCATTAAAATCGCTAATTTCAATTTAAGAGATAACTAATTGTTCGTTACATTAGTTTACTGCTTGCTATTGTTGCAGACTTTATTCCAAACTCCAACCGAGATAAACTAAACAAGGTTATTTATCCCTCATCCCGACTCATGCCTTTTTTTAGTCAAGACGAACAACTAAATGCGATCGCCTGGGAGATTCTGGAAACTACCAGAGCTAATTTTCCTACTTTAACCAAAAACAAAATTGCTCTTACTTGGATTGTTTATGATCGGCCAGTAATAGTTAATACAGGAGGTGCATTGTCCCCAACGGAGTTTTGGCAATATCGAGTCAGAGGGTATAGTTATCGAGGAGTAGAAAGAATTTATCCTGCTAGTATTGTCAAGCTGTTTTATTTAGTAGCCACACATGAATGGTTGCATAGTGGCATGATAGCAGAGTCTTTAGAATTAAATCGCGCCATTCGAGATGCGATCGTCGAATCCAGTAACGACGCTACCAGTTTACTGGTGGATATTTTAACAGGTACTACTAGCGGGCCGGAATTACCACCCCAACCATTTGAAACTTGGAAAAAACAACGTAATATGGTCAATCGTTACTTCACATCTTTAGCTTGGGAAGAATTAGAAAGTATCAACATCAATCAAAAAACTTGGTGTGACGGTGCTTATGGTAGAGAAAGGGGGTTTTTAGGAGAATTGATGGAAAACCGCAATATGCTAACTACCGATGCCGTTGCCAGATTATTACACAGTATTATTGGCGGAGTAGCCGTATCTAGCGATCGCTCTGGACAAATGATGCAATTACTCAAACGCAGTCTCAATCCTGCTGATTTTGTCGATTGTGGCGGAGAAAACCAAATAATCGGTTTTTTAGGCGAAAGTTTACCCACAAACGCTCAATTATGGTCTAAAGCCGGTTGGACAAGCCAAGTACGTCACGATGCAGCATACGTTGAAATTCCCAATCTACAACCTTATTTGTTAGTAGTGTTTACTGAAGGCAAAGATAACGCCAAAAATAAAGCGATATTACCTTTTATTTCTCAATCTTTTGTTGAAGCCATGACCACCAAACTATAAAACTCTAATTTGACACTATTTTTTAAAATAAGCCTCCATCACCTGACGTACCATCGGTGCTGCTAATGAACCACCACCACCGCCAGAATGTTCAGCAAAAGCCACCACAACAATTTGGGGTTGCTCAAAAGGTGCGTAAGCACCAAACCAAGCGTGGGGTTTTCCAGGAGGTGCTTCTGCTGTACCAGTTTTTCCCGCACCAGGAGGAATATCTGGAGAATTTAATTTCGCACCGGTACCGCCATCGACTACCGCCCGCAATCCTTTTCTGAGAGTTGCTATTGTACTTGGTTGGAGATTTAAACTGACTTTTTCTTGCTGGTACTTTTGATTATCAGTTTGTAATAAATGAGGTTGTATTCTATTGCCATTATTGGCGATCGCCGCAAACATGACCGCCACCTGTAAAGGGCTAGCCAAAGTAAAACCCTGACCAATGGACATATTCACTGTATCTCCGGCAGTCCAACCCCAATCGTTGAAATTTTTACGCTTCCAGGCATCATCGGCAATCAAGCCAGCCATTTCTCCTTGTAATTCAATTCCTGTTTTTTGACCAAAACCGTATAATCTAGCCCATTTAATTAAAGTTTCACCGCCAACTCCGCGACCGATTTGACCGTGAAAAGTATTACTACTCCAAGCTAATGCTCCCTCATAACCCAAGCGACCAAAACCAGCACGATTCCATTCGCCAAAATTTGTTCCTCCGACGTTTAAATAAGCAGAAGTACTTAAAACCGTATTAGGAGGATATTTACCTGATTCCATACCCGCAGTTGCCGTAACGATCTTAAAGGTAGAAGCAGGAGGAAAGCCACGTAAAGCCATGTTTAAAAAAGGATTTCCCTTTTTTTGCCATTCTTGCCAAGTTTCTGAAGTAATGCGATCAGAAAAAATATTGGGGTCAAAACGAGGATAGCTAGCCATGGCCAACACCGCACCATTGTTAGGATCTAATGCTACAATCGCCCCTCTTTGAGTCCCTAAAGCAGCTTCTGCGGCTTTTTGTATTTCTAGATCTAAAGTCAAAGTAATATCTTGACCTGCTTTAGCGGGTTCTTCTCCCAAAAAGCTCAAAATTCGACCAGCACCGTCAACTTCTAGCTTTAGACCACCCCATTCTCCCCGCAAGAGATGTTCGTAAGATTCTTCTACCCCCATTTTGCCGATCACATCTCCCAAACGATAGCCATCTGACTTTTTTTTCGCTAACTGTGCAGCATCTAATTCTCCTGTATAGCCTAAAATATGCGCCGCTAATTCTCCTTGTGGATAATATCTGATTTTACCAATATCTACTTCTACCCATTTAAGTTGAGTACGATATTCTTCTAGTGCAGTAATTTGGGCTGGACTGAGATCGCGACCAATAGGTAGTAAGCTATTGTAGTCGTAACCTGCCGTTTCGACTCGTTCTTGAATTTCTTGAGGGGGAAGTTTTAAAATTTTGGCTAATAGAGCGCGAATCTGATGCCAGTTTCGGTCTTTTTGGGCTTTGGGCCATAAATAAGCCCCATGAGATAGACGGGTAGTTGCCAAAATTCTGCCTTTGCGGTCTAAAATATTTCCTCGTACCGGAGGTTTGGGTATAGTGCGAATTCGGTTATCTTCGGCTTTCAGTCGATTGGCTGTTCCTTGTTCTAGTTGCAAATAACTCAAACGCCAACCAATACCACCAAATAATAATAAACCGATTGTTAACATAATAGGGACAGATTGAAACTGTTTCCCCATAGTTCGTTCGTCTTCTTGAGATTGAGTTTTAGAGATAGAACCAATAGAGGTCATAAAAATAAAAATTTGCGATACAAAACCAATAATCAGTTAGCTTGAGTTGATGTGATTAGAGACTAAGATAAGAGCGATAGTTTTATTTTTCCCAATCTGCCCTTAATAAGCATCAAGAAGCAATTTGGACTTAACATTAAAAAGATTAATCATTAAAGTTTATCTTATTAGATTTGCAATATGGTGTTTACTGTTCCTAGTGCTAATTCAGTTAATTTAGAGCATATTCGTTTAGAAATTCGGCAGTTACAGTCAAAATTAGTAGAGTGGCGGCGTAATCTTCATCAAAAACCAGAGTTGGGTTTTCAAGAACAAATAACTGCTGCATTTATTGCCCAGAAACTTCAAGAATGGGGAATTATCCATCAAACTGGAATTGCCAAAACAGGTATTGTTGCTACTATTAAGAGCGATCGCCCCGGTAAAGTATTAGCAATTAGAGCGGATATGGATGCTTTACCAATTCAAGAAGCTAATCAAGTATCTTACCGATCGCAACATGATGGTAAGATGCACGCCTGCGGACATGACGGTCATGTGGCGATCGCTTTAGGAGTTGCTTATTATTTATCTAGACATCTAGATGATTGGCGGGGTACGGTAAAAATAATCTTTCAACCAGCCGAAGAAAGTCCTGGAGGGGCAAAACCGATGATTGCAGAGGGAGTATTAACTAATCCCGATGTAGATGCCATTGTGGGTTTGCATCTGTGGAATAATTTACCTTTAGGAACAGTAGGAGTTCGCAGTGGTGCATTGATGGCAGCAGTAGAATGTTTTCGCGTTAAAATTTTGGGTAAGGGGGGTCATGGTGCTATGCCAGATCAAACCGTTGACTCAATTGTAGTAGCTAGTCAGATCGTCACTGCCCTGCAAACTATTGTTTCCCGTAATGTTAAACCTCTAGACGCGGCGGTAGTGACGGTAGGAGAATTTCATGCCGGTACGGCTTTGAATGTCATTGCCGATACAGCAGAAATGAGTGGTACGGTACGTTATTTTAATCTGGAACTAGAAAATTTAATTAGAGACAGAATCGAAGCTATAATTGCTGGAGTTTGCCAAACTTATGCTGCAAACTACCAATTAGACCATTGGCAACTCTATCCCCCCGTAATTAACCATCCAGAAATAGCTGAATTAGTACGTTCTGTAGCCGCAGAAGTAGTGGAAACTCCCATTGGAGTAGTACCTGAATGCCAAACTATGGGAGGAGAAGATATGTCCTTCTTTTTGCAACAAGTACCTGGTTGTTATTTCTTTTTAGGTGC
>JBHJNX010000058.1:0-13181 GCA_050330335.1 Pleurocapsa sp.
AGAATGTGGAAACGAGGCGAATTAAAAGGTCGTCAGTTATCCACTGGAACAATTTTGATTGACACTTCTACGACCGTAGAAGGAGCAATTATTTATGCCAGAGTTAGTAGTGCAGAAAACAAATCGAATCTTGAATCTCAAGCATTAAGAGTAGAACAATATTGTGTTGCTCGTGGCTACCGAATAGTAGGAATAGTCAAGGAGGTGGGGAATGGAGTAAACGATTCTCGAAAAAAGTTAATCAAGATTTTTGAGAGAGATGATTACAATCTAATTGTCTGCGAACATAAGGATAGACTGACCCGTGTAGGTTTCAATTACATAAAGGTTCTCCTAAATTCACAAGGAAAAGATGTAGAAGTAATTAACGAAGCCAGAGAAGAACGCGAAGATTTAATGCAAGATTTTATTTCAATAATCACTTCTTTTTGCGCCAGAATATATGGTTTAAGAAGACAGAAAAGACGTACAGAGTGCATCATTAAATGTTTAGAGTCCAAGAAAAATGAAGCTTGTTGAAAGACATATAGTCCAAGAAAATAGTCCGCTCTCGAAACAGATAGACGAACTTTGTTTCTTGTCTAAAAACCTTTACAACTATGCTAATTACTTAATTCGCCAATCATTTATTTTTGAGAAAGTTTATCTAGGTTACAACAAAATTTATCATCTAGTAAAAAATAAACCAGACTATCAAGCACTACCAAGAAAAGTAAGCCAACAAGTACTAAGAGGCTTAGATAAAAACTGGAAATCCTTTTTTGAAGCCCACAAAGCTTATAAAGAAAATCCCAATCTATTTACTGGAAGACCCAAATTACCGAAATATTAAAGCCATAACTCTGTCGAATAATATCAGAAATAGATGCTATCCAAAATAACGCATTAGATATTTGGGATAATTTACTTCAAACAGAAACATCACTAGATGTCGATTTCCAAATTATCAACCTACCATCAGGACAACTAGCCGAAGCAAACATCACAGGCTTCGACGAAAAAGGAGTACCCAACGCAGGAACAATCCTCATCGCGGTGCTAATGGTGTGGGCTGGTTCATCGACGAAACACCATTAGATAACTCTGAATTTACCGCACAAGATATGGAATTGTAGGAAATGTTATTTGATTTGATGGACTGAATTAGTTAACACTTAGCAGTCATCAGTTATCAGAAATCGGGCTTTTTTCTTTTAAAATAACTTATATGTTATATTGTGCATATGACCTGGATTGTCGAAACTCTCAACGATACTGTTGACGCTGAACTTTCAGCTTTACCCAACGATATGAAAGCTAAGTTTGTGTGGATTAGTAATTTAATCGCCGAACATGGCTTAGAAAATGTTGGCAAACCTTACGTTAAATACCTTGAGCAAAGTTTATGGGAGATTAGACTAAAAGGTAAGGATGGTATCTCTCGTGCCTTATACCTTACCGCCAAACCCAAGCGTGTTGTTGTTGTCCGAATTTTTATTAAAAAGACGCAAAAAACTCCCCGCCAAGAAATTAAACTTGCTCTAAAAAGAGCCAAGGAGATTCAATCATGACGCTTATTTCCGACCTTCATCAACAATGGTTAAACGATCCTGAATATGAGGCTGCTTACGAAGCTCAACGTCCTGAGTTTGAAGTTGCTTCGGCTATTATTGCTGCTCGCGCTGCTGCTAATTTAACTCAAAAAGAGTTAGCCGAGCTTATGTCTGCCAAACAATCTTTAATTGCTCGACTGGAAGCTGGCGAACAAAATACCACCATTAAAACCTTGAATCGTATTGCCAGAGCTACTAAAACTCGTCTTCATATTTCTTTTCTCCCTCAACAAAGTCAAGATTGAACTGACTGGATAATAGTTAATTCACTGTCAATAGCTCGCCTAATTTTGTAGATTAAATTAAATGAAGTGAAACCCAACATCATTGGTTCAGAAAATGCGATCGCGCTGGTTGCCAATCTACTTAACCGAAACGATTTTTTCCAACCAAGCTTCAAAGCGATCGCCCAAGGCTGAGAGAGAATATTCTGTTTCTGCTTGTTGGCGACAGTGACGGCGATCGATTAAATCGATATTTTTAATTGCTTCAACTAAACCATTTACGCTATCTGGTTCGACTAAAAAACCTGTTTCACCGTGTTTGATTATTTCTGAGGGGCCTCCACGACGATAGGCAATTACCGGTACGCCACAGGCTAAGGCTTCCATTGCGACGTTCCCAAAAGCTTCAATCCAGCGCGGAGTCATTAGTAAAGCCCGACATTTACCTAATTCTTGCTGTAATTCGGCGGTAGATAAAAAACCTCTGTATTCTATAGGAGCATCGGGGAAATCTTGACAAATTTTGTCCCAATATTCTGGGTTTTGAAGTTTACCAAAGATTTTTAAGGGAACACCCGTAATGGTAGCTGCTTCTACCGCATCTTCTAAAGCCTTCTCTGGGGCAATTCGTCCCAACCATGCCAGATATTTTTCTGGGCAGTTGTTAAATTGATATAAAGATAAATCCAAACCACCACTTAAAATCTCGCAAGCCTTAGCAAAAGCAAAAGTGTTAGCTTGAGCTTGGGTACAAACTCCAAAAGCATGGGGATATTTTTGGATTACCGCATTCATAATGGCATCTGTCCCTTCAGTAGTGGAAGCCATGCTGATAAAATGAGCGATTTTAGTATGTTCAAAAAACGGAGTTAAATAGAAAGGCAGCCAGTCAAAAGAAAAATTAACCATGATGTCCCAGTCTTGTTGTACCTGACGGGCATATTCCCACATATTTGCCAGTACCGAGTTAGGGGGTAGCTGAATTGATACATCGCGGCTTTGAGTTTGAATGGGAATTTGCACCCTTCCCGCGATCGCTTTTACGGTAATGCCCTTTAAATAAGAACCTTCAGGAGCAACTACTACTAATTTATGTCCTTTGTCTTGTAATGCCTGAGCAGCATTCTGCACCGTTAATTCTACTCCACCACCCTGTCCCGAACCTAAAGCACCAACGGCAGTAGATAAAAATAAAATTTTTAACATTAGATTTTCAGTTTTAAAAAGCTATCAGCTACATAGCGCGAATCGAAGATTGTTGCTCTTAGCCAAGCACTACTTTAATTATCACAATTAACAATCAACCATCAGCCAGCGATAACTATTCTTTATTTTTAGCCTGTTGCATGGCTTGTTTGGCTGCCGGTAAGCGATCTAGTTGTTGCAGGGCCCATCTAGCCGTTTGTTGCACTTCCAAATCTACATCTTCCGTCATACGAGATAACCGTTTGGTAACTTGAGACATCAATTGATAGAGTCGAGTTAGATCGCGAATCGCATTTTTTCTAACTTGAGGGTTATCATCTTCTAATGACTCTAACAAAATTCGATTCATTGGTTGGAGAGTACGACTGGTAATTTGAGTAATCGCTTCTAAAATCAAATTTCTTTCTAAAGAATCTACTTGGGGCATAATTTCGATCAGGGGAATAATCCCTCTAGAATCAGACTTTTGGGCTAATTCCCAAATTGCCTTACGTCTAACTTCGCGATCGCCCTGTTGTAAATCTTTGATTAATTCAAATACCAGATCGATTTTAGTAGTGTTTGAAGTAACAATTGTCACTGGACGCACTGTTGCTCGATTAATCGAGTTAGTTTTACTATCCAATAGTTGATGATGGCCAGTAGAAACCACTGTTGCTGAGGGTTCTGGTAGGGGATTGGGTTGAACAGATGGAGTAACTGGAGAATTAAGATTGTTATTAATTACTTCAGGATTAACAGCAGGAGATGAACTGGGTTGGGGTGAATTCAGCCTCACCGCAGATTTCTTGCTATCAGGAGGCTTGATCTCTTGAGAGGTAGCAGGGGGAGTAGGTTCTGACATGACACGCCGAACTATTTTTGAGTGCTTTCTAGATGTTTTTTGCTCGGAGCGAAATAAATTAATCAGCAGTAAGATAGAAATAATAGAAGTAGCAGCAATTCCCCAGAAAAACCAGTTTTTATTCGACTCGATCCATTGGTCAGTTTGAGACTCTTCTATCGATGATGGGCGATCGCTTTTTTCTGGAATGGTAGAATTCTGATTTGTTTCCTCAGAATCAGCTAATTGACGATTCAAAGTTAAATAATTAGTAATGTTACGGATTGCTTGCTGGGCATGAAAAGAATCTGGTTTGAGTTTTAAAGCCTGACGAAAATTGTTTAAAGCTTCGGAATAATTACGAAAGCGATCTGCTGCATAGCCGGCTTGCATATAAGAATCAAAAGCATAACCAATTACATTACGCAATGAGGTTTTCAGTTGATTATTTTCAGGACTTAAGTTTAAAGCTTGTTGATAATATTCCACAGCCTGTTGATAATGACCGCTCATTTCAGCTTGACGAGCCGCTTGTAGATAACTTTCATAATTTCCGGGAATTGGTTGCAGGGGAGAGTTTTTCTGGGGTGCTACGGTTTCCGTATCTATTTGAGCGATCAACAATGGAACTACGTCAGAATTAAAATATATCGAGTTAGATTCTATAGCCAGACTATTTGGAGGAATTGAAGCTACAGTAACAATACCAAAAGCTAGAGAAACAGGAAAGCGATAGTACATAATTATAAATACAATATATTAGGCTAAAAAAGACGACTGTTAAGATCGATTTTTACTGACAAATGAAAAATAATCTACAAAAAATTAGCCACAAAAAATTTAGCTTCTAAATCCTAACATCAAAATTATTGTCGGGTATCTCAGATATCTTCTTCTAAATCCAGGTGAACTGGCAGCTACAGCAATCTTACCTTGAGCAATTTTTACGTGATTTAATTTTAGCTGTCAACGAACCGGATTCGTGATGTTTGGAGAAAAGTAATTTGTTTCCTCAAAATTTGAGACAAAGAAAGAAACTGTTCGGTTTGCAATGGTTGATTTTTACTTGTGACTATAAACTTACTCATTGAAAAATTTTTCATTTAAAGCGGTAGCATTCTTCCTGCTGTTATTTGTAAAGTATGAAAGTAGAAAGAAACAAAAATTTGTTTTAATATCCAAAAATTAATTGAGGACATCAACCCTCGAAGGACTCTAGAAAATTTCAGCAAACTAATATGACAGATCGATTAATTCGGGCAACAGCAGCAGATGGTGGCATTAGAGCCGTAGGAGTAATTACTACAAATTTGACAGAAGAGGCTCGTCAGCGACACAAACTTTCTTATGTGGCTACCGCAGCTTTAGGAAGGGCTATGTCTTCTGGATTATTACTAGCTTCGAGTATGAAAAAAGAAGGTTCGCGAGTCAATATCCATGTCAAGGGTAACGGCCCATTAGGTACGATTTTGGCAGATGCCGGTTTAGATGGTACGGTGCGGGGTTACGTTCAAAATCCTCATGTGGAACTTCCTCCTAATGCTAGAAGTAAATTAGATGTAGGTGCAGCAGTAGGTCATCAAGGTTATCTGCACGTAG
This sequence comes from Pleurocapsa sp., assembly GCA_050330335.1. Taxonomy (GTDB): domain Bacteria; phylum Cyanobacteriota; class Cyanobacteriia; order Cyanobacteriales; family Xenococcaceae; genus Waterburya. The sequence goes on from JBHJNX010000058.1 coordinate 5,445, forward strand.
TTCGCGATGTAGGTTATGGATATCCCTATTCCAGTACCGTAAATTTAGTCTCTGGAGAAGTGGGAGAAGATGTAGCTCATTATTTAGTAACTTCCGAGCAAACTCCCTCGGCGTTGTTAGTGGGAGTCTTTGTCGGTGCTACTGGTGTAACGGCTGCGGGTGGATTATTATTGCAAGTTATGCCCAAAGCGTCTCGCGACATATCTTTAGTCTCTTTACTCGAATCTCGCGTTGCTTCATTAGCGGGATTCACTCCTCTGTTGCGTTCTGGTAAAACTTTACGGGAAATTATGGAACAGTTACTAGGAGATTTGAGTCTATTCATCTTTCCTGAAGTTCAAATGGTTCATTTTGATTGCAGTTGTTCTTTTAATCGAGTTTTAGGTGCGCTGAAAATGCTAGGAGAAGCAGAATTGCAAGACATGATTGAAAAAGATGAAGGAGCAGAAGCAATCTGTCAATTTTGTGGCGAAGTCTATCATGCTAACGAAGCACAGCTAGATCAATTAATTGCTGATTTGCGAGCCGAGTGAACTATACTAGAGCGATCAACAAAAAAACTATTATGGATTTGAGCATAAAATCTAAATCAATTCTTTATCAAAACGACAAACCTAGTATATTTACTCGGCAGAATCAGATGATAAGATGAGAGACAATTCAAATCCTCAATGTTGGGAATTGAAAAGATGGTTATTTGCATCATTAATTGGGTAGTTTATGGCGATAAATCGAGAATCAGATAATTCCAACTCCGATGCCAACCACGAGCGGTTTATTACCCGAAGCCAAAAAAATGTTTCACAATCATCAGATTCTTCTGAACCCCCAAGTAGTACTGTTGAAATTAGTTCGGCAATTCCCTTGACTTCATCAACTCCTCCTCAAATTCCAGGCGATCGCCCTAAAATCCTTTCCTCTGAAAACTCGGCTCGACCGTACCGTCGGTGGTGGCAAGCCTGGCAAGTATGGGGAGTGTTGTTGGTTTTATGTTCCGGAGGTATCGGCTATGGTGCTACTGCCATGCTGATTAAGTTACCAGAAACTCAAAGCTGCTCTAAGGTTTTCTGGCCTATTGCCTCGGCAGCAGTACGTTTGTATTGCGCTCAGACGGCGGCTGAAAACAAGACAGTTAACGGTTTATTAAAAGCGATCGATTTAGTAGCAGTATTGCCCGAAAATCATCCCCTCAGGCCGGAAATTGACCGCAATATTAAAAAATGGGCCATGTCTATTTTGGAAGTGGGAGAAGAGCAATTTCAACAAGGAGAACTTCAGAGTGCGATCGCCACAGCCAAACAAATTCCCAAAAACGTGGAAGCTCATAAGTTGGTAGAAGAAAAAATTGCCGATTGGCAAGAGATTTGGTCGCAAGGAGAAGAAACTTACGCCCAACTAGAACAAAGATTGCGAGATGCTAAGTGGAATGAAGCTTTTTCTTGGGCGGTGCGTCTGACTGAAAGTAAAAATGCCTATTGGGCAACTACTAAATACGAAGAAAGTATAGATAAAATTAATATCGCTCAAGAAGAAAATGCCACTGTTGGTAAGGCACAAACTCAACTAAGTAACGGTAAAATCGAAGATATTTTGCTGGCGATCGATAAAGTAGACAATATCGATAAAAATAGTTACGCCTACGAACAGGCACAAAAAATTATTGCCGAAGGAAAAGAAAAACTACTGGCAAATATCGAGCAGCTAATTGAAAAGCGAAACTGGCGGGAATTATTACAAGTTAGCAACCGTATTCCCTATAGCTTGGGATGGAATGATCGCGTCAGAGAGTGGAATATTTTAGCCAGTGCTGGTTCTAGTGCAGATTTAGATACAGTGTTGGGAATTGAAGACGCGATCGAAGAAGCTAAAAAAATTGAAGCTAATAGTATTTACTATAAAACAGCACAACAACTAATTAAACGTTGGACGGTAGAAATCGATGATGTGCGACACCTCTCCAAAGCCAGAGAATTGGCCAGAGTGGGAACCATCGACAATTTGCAACAGGCGATCGCGGAAGCGAATTTAATTGCTGCTTCTAATCCCCGTTATGCTGAAGCACTAAAAGAAATAAAGCAGTGGCGCAATAAAATTCAGATTATTGAAGACCAACCAGTTTTAAATCGCGCCCAAGAATTAGCTTATGGCAATAATCCCGATGCTTGGCGTAGGGCGATCGCCGAAGTCAAGCTGATTGCTCCTAGCAGTCCTTTATATGGAGAAGCACAAAACTATTCTCGAACCTGGCGGGCTAATATTGAGAGAACCGAAGACCAGCCAATTTTAGACCGTGCCATTGCTTTTGCAGACATTAAAAACTATCAAGCAGCCATTGCCGAAGCACGAAAGATTGCTTCAGGACGAGCTTTATCAGGAGATGCTCAAGAAAAAATTAACCTGTGGGAGCAAGAAATCAAAGCCGAAGTTTATCTGAGAGAGGCTAATGATTTAAGTAACCTGGGAACTCCAGAAGCTCTAAATCGAGCGATCTCCATTGCCAGACAAGTGGCTACTAGGAGTTCATTACGTTCACAAGTAGCTGATAATGTGGCTAGTTGGAGTTGGGAAATTTTAGATTTAGCCCAACAAGCTTCGAGAACTTCTTTGAGTAGGGCTTTGGCGATCGCCGAACAAGTACCATCGGGGACACCTGCCCATAGTGAAGCCCAGATTCAAATGCAAAGGTGGCGAGAGGTTTTAAATCCCCCCGAACCAGAAATACCTCCTCTTCCTCCTAGTTTTAAATTAGAAAAACAGGAGAAAAATCAGGAAAATAATAATGATGAATGATGTTTATAGTTGATTGTTCATTGTGGGGTTGAGTTGGGACATTTTTTTACTTATTACTTATTACTAGAAGATTCCCGTTCGGTTAATAAACTGCTGGCAATTTCATACCAAATTTTACGATAGCTTTGATGTTCTAATTTATCGGTTAATTGTACTCCTTTTAGTTGGGGATATCGAGCGTAAAATTGATCATCTACCTGTCGATAAAAAGCACCAGCATTGAGTTTTAGTGTTTGAATGCGCTGATAGATTTTTTGTTGTTGTTTTTGTTCTTGTTTACTTAAAGAAATGGTAGCAAAAGCATCAGCTTGAATTAATTTATCTTTAATAACTACAAAACTAATAATTCCTGGTAAGATAATCGCTCCTGCCGTAATTACTCCTAGTTTCCAAGGTTTAACTTTTTTCAATTCCCTAGCATTAGTAGGGATACGAGTAATTTGACGAGAAGAAAACTCAAAAGCCCTGGTACTGAGGCGAGAAATATTACTATTTACCTGAGAAATAACCCGACTTACAGCATATTGTCTGGTACTGTTATTGGTTTCAGTTTCGTTATCGGCTGGAGCAACAATTAAAGTGCGAATGTGAGAAATAAAATTACTAATAATTGAGTTATTTTCTGTTTCTAATACTTGGCGAACTTTTGCCGCAGATTGATAGCGATCGCGAGGTAAATAAGACAACATTTTTGTCAGCATCTTACTAAAAGAAGCACTAACTTTAGTATGGTCTTGCCAGTTCCATTTTCCTTGATGGCTATCATATAATTCGTCAGGTAATTTACCCGTTAATAAGACAACTGCTGTTGCGGCCAAAGAATAGAGATCGCTACAGGGAAAAGCCTGTCCCTGACTTAATTGTTCGTGAGGAGAATAGCCTTTTTTACCAATTAAAGTAATCGATTGCCCCGTAGATTGGGATACGGCATTAGCAGCAAGTTTGACACAGCCAAAATCAATTAACACTGGTTTACCATCTAACTCGCGACGAATTAAATTATCAGGAGAAATATCGCGATGAATTAAATCTTGAGAGTGAATATATTCCAAGACTGGTAGTAACTCCCAAACCATTTCGGTAACTTCCACTTCATTGAGTTTTCCCTGACGTTTAAAAATTTCCCAATAGCTTTCTCCTTCAATGTATTCCTGAACTAAAAATAGAGCCTCTCTACCATCAATACGAGTTTTTAACAGTGCTTCAAAATCGGGAATGCGATCGTGTTGTAACTTATAGAGAATTCCCGCTTCTCTGGCAAATAATTCTTCGGCTTTGTGTAATTCGCGATCGCTTTCTACCTGTGGTGTAAATTCTTTCAGTACGCATAATTCTCGATAACGTTGGAGATCTTCAGCTAAATAGGTTCGCCCAAACCCACCTCTGGCAATTTGTTTGATAATTCGATAGCGATCGTTGAGGATCGTACCCTTTCTCAATAAAGCTGAAGTTGTCATTCTGAGTTCTCATGGTTGAAGTGAAAACAAAGCTATTTTAGCAACGGTTTTAACTAGATAGTTATTTTACTGACTCCCAATCTCTTAAATCTGTTCCCAACAGACAATGATGCTAGGATATCTAATAAATTCTTGAGGAAGTGTAGAAATGACCGCTACCACTCAAAAAATGACTCTAGAAGAGTTCCTTGCTTATGACGATGGCACAGATAATCTATACGAACTGGAAAATGGAGAACTAATCTGGATGCCTTCTGAGAGCGAAATCAATCGTCGGATTGCCATGTTTTTGTTAGCATATTTTCTCCAACAGGGTGTTCCTTCCTATCGATTGAGTATGAAGACAGAGGTAGCAGTAAGTGGGACAAGAGTATCGGTGCGCTTACCAGATTTACTGGTGTTATCGGAAGAATTAGCAACGGAACTTAAAGGCGCAAGTAGATCGATTGTGTTAATGGATATGCCACCGCCTCTACTAGCTGTAGAAGTTGTCAGTCCTAACCAAGAAAAACGGGACTATCGTTATAAGCGGAGTGAATATGCAGCTAGAGGCATTGCCGAATATTGGATTGTCGATCCGATGCAACAACAGGTAACGATCTTGGAATTGGTTGAAGGTTTGTATGAAGAAAAAGTTTATCGAAGTAGCGATCGCCTGAACTCACCTTTATTTGCCCAAATCAATTTGACAGCCGAGCAAGTATTACAAACAAGTTAGAAAGAAATAGCTCTGCGATCGCACCAATTGTTTGAGATTTTTTCTAAGTTCAAAAGCCTGGTTTCTCAATAAAATTAATTTCCCTAAATCCCGTGACTTTTACCAATTACCCAGTGACGGCGAAAGAAACGAGAGAGAGTAGATTCTTCTAAAGAAAGATAAATCGGTCTACCATGAGGACAAGTATGGGGATGGCGGCTATTTTGCCAGAGATTTAAGAGGTTTTGCATTTCTTCTAGGGTTAAGGGAGTACCGTTACGAATCGCACTACGACAGGCGGTAGCAACTTGAGCGGTTCGTAAGTCCCCCCCCCAACTTAATTCGATAAGTGCTTCAGTGCAGTCGTCTCTAGAAGATAACATTTTTGGCATATTACGTACTGCCCAGAGGTTTTCGCCAAATGGTTCGATGGCAATTTCTAGTCTCTGTAATTGTTCTACTTGGCGGCTGGTTAAGTCATTTAAGACGATGGGAGTAGATAGGGGAATTATTTCCCAACGATCTTGTAGTTGTTCATATAATACCCGTTCGTGGGCGATATGTTGTTCGATCAACCATACTCCAGAAGAGTGTTCGGCAACTATATAGGTTTTATTAACTTGAGCTACAGCTTTGAGTTGTAAGGAATTAATTTGGGGCTTGAGAGGAGATTTTTGCAGGGTATTGGCTAAATCTTTGTCGATTTGATAATTACCAGAAGTTTCCGCAACTCGGAGAACATGGCGAATACGGCGATCGCCCAGACGATCAGGAAGGTTGTCATTATTTAATTTTAAAGCTCGTTCTACTGTCTCACTGACTCGTTCTTGCCAATAACCAAGAGAATGAAGGTAGATTTCGGTTTTAGCTGGATGACGATTCCAATCTATCTGACTGGGGCAAACTTGTAGGTGCAGCCAACAGACGGGATAGCGATCGCGGGGGAGAGTTTGCGCCATACTATTGAGTAGGGTTTGCTCTAGTTCGGGCGATCGCACTAATCTCTGATTGACGGCTACTTTAACCCAATCTGCACGATGACGGTGACAGCGATCGGGTAAACCGATAATTAATTCTAGGGTAGAAGTATTGCGCCTAATAGTTAAAGTAGAAGAATTTTCATTGTTCCTTAAATCTGTTTGCGGTTCGATAGTTGGCGTGGGTACTGGTAACTTGAGGTAGTGTAAGTCAGTAATGCTAACTTGTTTGAGAATTTGAGGTAAAATATCCCTGGCATTATTACCGGGGCTGAGATGCAAACAGACTCGCCCTCGCTCTTTAACTTGCCAAGTTACTTGTGGGTGACACAGGGCAATTTGATAGATTAATTTTTGGATGGTTTTTAACTGCTGGGGAAAAGGCGGTAAACCCCGACGACGCACGGGAATTTTACCAAACAAATTGGATACAGTAACTATTGTACCTGGAGCGATCGCCGTAGGTGATTCCCTAACTGGATTGCCTTGATTATAAGTGACTTGCCAACCTATATTGTCTTTGGTAATAGAACGACTACAAATAGTTAAATCCGCAACCAGGGCAATACTATGTAAGGCTTCTCCCCGAAAACCCAAACTAGTTATGTTCCATAAATCCTTACAGTTGTGAATTTTACTGGTACTGTGAGGTCGAGCGCAAACTAGTAAATCTGCAAGGGACATACCCCTACCATTATCGGTTACGGTAACTTGCCACAATTCTGGAACTACAGATATGGTAATCCTGGTAGCTCCTGCATCTAGAGCATTTTCTGCTAATTCTCTAACCGCCGCCCCCATTGAGTCAATTACTTCCCCAGCAGCAATCAGATCGACAACTTCAGCCGGTAAAGATTGTATCTCTGAATCCATATATATAAAGGGTAAAGGATGACTGTTCTACAGTTTATGAGTTTCTCCTGCTAGATATTGTTGAGATATTTCCCAGGCAGTATTGATTAGTTGCATGGCACGATCTGAACCTGGTTGGCGATCAGGATGATATTTAAAGCTCATTTTACGATATGAATCCCGCCCAAAAGCAATAAACCCAACAGAATACCAGATTAAATCTAAGCCATCAACAATATAGTTTTGATAAGTTTGATATTCTTCTAAATAACCAGCAAGTAAATGTTGATATATTTTGTCAGCGTTGGGGAGGGCGTTTTTGATAGCGTCTATACTTATTGTATATTGAGGATCGAAATTGTTAGTTTTACTAAAATTTAAATTTGTTGAAGTTTCGTTATTGTATTCAGTTGTGTTGTAATTATTATTTCCGATATCGTTATTAAGATCGCCAGATACCTCCAAAATTTTCAGGTTGGAAATTGAAGAATATAAAGTATTTAATAATTCTTGATTATCTTGGCATTCTGCCTCTAACTCTTGAAATTGTTGGGAAAGATTGAGAATTTTTTGGAGCTTATTGAGCTTGGGTTTTAACTCTTCTGCTTGACTGTATAATTGAATAGCTTCCTGATCTAATTCACTACGACGTTGAAGTTGTTGTTTGATTTCTACTTCTAATTGTTCGATACGCTGATTTATTTGAGCCTGTTCTTGCTGATTGGCTTGTTCTTGAGCATTAATTTGCTCTAACTGAGACTTGATTTGATTGAGAATCTCCGTTAAGTTCATTAGTTTATATAGTATTTATATATAACAAAAAATTACAAAGAAACTATAATGACTTCAACTTCTACCGCAAGGAGTCCCACACCTACCGCAAAGCGGAGGTGATGCGGAGGAATTGCGGACAGGGTTAAGCAACGCATAGCCCGTTACTCCTTTTTAGCAACTTGGTTTTTGA
>JBHJNX010000059.1:0-85055 GCA_050330335.1 Pleurocapsa sp.
TTAAAGTGGCGAAAGTAACCAACACAATTCATTAGAGCAAGTTAGTTTATGCAAAGCTTATACGAAAATGACTTTTATGGCTGGGTGCAAACTACCGTCAAGCAATTACAAGAGCGCGACTTAACTAACTTAGATTGGGATAATTTAATTGAGGAAATTGAGAGCTTGGGTAAACAGGAAAAAAGAGAGCTAGTTAATCGTTTAATTGTCCTATTAATGCACCTCTTAAAATGGGAATTCCAGCCAGAAAAACGTAGTAAAAGCTGGTGGGCAACCATTAAAATTCAGAGGATTGAAATTGCTAAACATTTGAAAAATAATCCCAGTCTTAAACCATACCTTAATGATGCAATTGTTGACGCTTACGAAGTAGGAATATTAGAAGCAGTTAAAGAAACAGGATTAAGTTCTCAGGCTTTCCCTTCATCTTGTCCCTATTCTTGGTCAGAAATAACCAGCGATCGCTTTTTTCCAGGAAGCAATAACAATATCGAACAATTTTCTTGACTATTAAACTAGCGCATTTTTAAATCAGACCTACACCCTTACCACCAGGTTGATTGACCAACGGTCACCCGCAGGCACCTTCGTTTGACGGAGGTGTACGGGTGACTTCCTCTAATTCTTCAGCACGTTTGGCTTCTTCTGCTTGTTTTTGCTCTTGGCGATCGCCAGGTTCTTCATAATACATTTCAGGTTCGATGGGATAATTGTTGGCAAGACCTTCGCGGTCTACTGTATAGCCAGCAGTTGTATCAAAATCCCCTTCTTTTTCGGGCATTTTTTTAAAGTTCTCTCCTTCTCTTTCCATTCTGGCGGCTGTTTCGGCAGAAGTTATCTTGCGGTCATAGTTGGCATCGTTAGGTGTTTTATTTTCCATGTTTTTTGTCTCCTATTTACTTTTATTATTTAGTTCTCAAATTTATTTACCGATCAACCTTGGGAACGATGTCAGGACGTTCTTTGTCTTCCCAACCAGGAGGACGTTTGGAGTTATACCAAGCGATCGAACCAATAGTTACAGCAGCTACAAAACCTATACCTAAAACGGCAGTGGCTGCAAAAGGAAAGTGAGGTTCGTTACTAGCAACTTCTAATAAAATATTCATGTGTTTCGTAGTTTATTTTTATTGCTTCAACTTGCTAACAGCCTAACTAATAACTATTGATGCCAACATCTTCCCTGTTATAGATTCCCCCTCCATCTTGAGATAGATTCAGACAGTAAAACTCATCCCAGCAATAGACCAAATATCTTAAGCAATCAAACCCATCTATTGGCTCTTACTTTTTGCCTTAAATAAATAACAAAGTTCGATGGCTTTGGTTTGTAAAGTACTTTGATAGTCAGCACCTCTTTTGAGGTTATATTCTAAATCTAGCAAAATGGGTAAACTTGCTAAAAGTTGTTGAGAATTTATGCTATAGATCTCTTTACTAAGATGATAAATTCTGTTGGGATTGCGGACATCTGCGGCATGAGCAATAGTTTTGCTGTCTCGTTCTCCTCTTTCCTGCATCAGTTTAATAATAGTCCAAGTACGGAATTGACTTACTAAAGTGGCTACTATTTTTAATGGAGGTTCGTTGCGATTAATTAAATCTCTCACCAGGGTTAAAGCTATTGCCGATCGCCCTTGTAAGATTGCTTCAGCTAGTTTCAGGCTATTTTGAGTATTGCCAACTACTAATTGGGCGATCGCTTTTTCCTCTAAGACAGTATTATTATTACTTTGATAAAGGGATAATTTTGCTAATTCATTCCATAATTGTCGGGTATTATTCCCAACAGATTCAGCTAGCAATTCTCTGGCCGATGGACTTAATTTTACTCCAATTTCTTTGGCTAATGCAGCTACTTGGTCTTCAATTGCCTGAGTTTCCCAAGGTGGAATTAAATTAAATTCTTTAACTATAGCGTGTTTCTTAATTAACTTAGTCGAATTCAATCGACCGTCAATTTTATTAGTAGTTAACAGTAAATGAGCCGTATGGGGAATTGCCGTCATAGTCTCTTCTAATTCGGCATATAAATCTTTAGAACATTGCTGACAGATAGTAGTATTTTCTAACCAAACTAAACGTTCTCCCATACCAAATACGGGAGTCATAATTTGATTAAAAGCTTCGATTGTGGTTTCAGAGCGATCGCCTGTTAACCTATGGTAGTTGAACTCCAACCAGTCGGGGTCGAGAACTTGGTTTTGTAACTGTTTTACCGCTTGAGCGATCGCAAAATCATCTTCTCCCCAGTATAAATGTACAGGCATAATAATTAGTTAGTGAACCTCAAATGTAAAAAGTCTACCCTTGTAAGCTCTACCTCCTCTAGTTCTCAATTCAAACTCGATGACCTGCTAGTGCAGCCTGACAATCTATAGTAATTTGTTGTTTTAAAGCATCCAAAGAAGGAAACTTTTGTTCGGTTCTTAAAAATCTCTTTAAACTAACCTTGAGAGTTTGACCATATAAATCTCCCGACCAATTTAACAAATGGACTTCCACAGTGGGAGCTTCACCAGCAACTGTAGGGCGACAACCAATATTCATGACCCCTTTAATAGTAGAGCAATCAAACAAAACCTCAACTGCATATACACCGTAGCGGGGTAAAAACTTGTCTGCTGGTAATTGTAAGTTAGCCGTAGGAAACCCAATGGTACGTCCCAATTGCTGTCCCGCGACTACCTTCCCGATTAATTGGTAGGGTCGTCCTAACATAAAGTTAGCTCGTTCCACCTGACCATCGAGTAGAGCTTGACGAATTAGCGAACTACTAATCCGCACTTCCTTGCGGCCTCGACAAAGGGGAGGCACTTCGCGATCGCACTTTAACGAGTCGAAATGCCGACATTTATGTAGAGTGTTGAGATGCACTTTTACACCCCAATTAGCTGCCATTTGTTTTAAATCTAGTGCTGTTCCCTTTCTCTGATTACCAAAGCGAAAATCTTCACCAACGCTGATGTATTTAGCCTGCAATTGTTTGACGATAATGTCAGCTACAAATTCTTGAGGGGTCAAAGAAGCCAACCTTTGATCGAACGGTAATAAAATTAACTGTTCGATGCCTATTTGGGCTAGAAATTCGGCTTTTTCAGTTACTGGGGTTAATAGCTGGAGTTTTTGCCCCGTAAAAAATTCGCGGGGATGGGGAGAAAAACTAACTACAGAAGGATAAACAATCGTTGACTGGCGTAAAACAATTATATCTTCGGGTAAATCACCGAGACCATTGGCAATTGGTTGCAAGACTATTTGATGCCCTCGATGAATGCCGTCAAAATTACCAAGGGCGATCGCGGTGGGAGTTTTAATTAGTTTAGTATCAGATATAATCAACACGCTTTACATTCTGACACAATTTAGAGTTTTCCAGCAAAGAAAAACCCCCAGGTACCAAACTGGGGGTTCAACAGAGAATATCTGTTGCATAGCTCTATCTCTTTTCTAATATCGCCAATTCTTTAAGGACTAATTGCGATCGCGATCACCAAGACATAGTGAATTTTGTTACAGACAAATATCTTCTTTTTGTATAAATGTCTGTCTTATCTTTGATCCTTTCTCCTTTCTCCTTACCCCTTAGATTCTATTAGAGATATAATTTGTTACGAAAGCCATTAAGAAACTTTGCGCTATGAGTAACCCAGTCACTAATGCCTTTTTTTTTGGCAGAGCTTTAGCAGAAGTTCTGAGTGAAAAAATTGAAGAGTCTTTTACCAATGCCATGAGCGAAGTTGGTAAATTTGATGCCGAACAAAGAGAACATCTCAGACAGTTTATTGAAGAAGTACAGTTGCGAGCCGAAAGGGCAGCAGCAAATTCTCCTGCGAATGATTCTTCTGGCTTCAGCAATAATAATACTGCTGCCAATAGTAGTTTTAGTACCAATTCAGGAGATTTACAAGCCATGCTCGATCAGTTACGGGCTGAAATTGCCAGTTTGCGAGCTGAATTGCAAAAATACCGTAACTAGTAATTACCAAGATTTTTGGCTGTCAAGGGAGCGACTATGACGCTGTTTGTTACTTAACTAAACAGTACCCTGCCTTAAAATGACAGGGCTTGTCTTGGTGAGCGTTCACTTAGTTAAAAAAGCTTTTTTAAGGTTAAGTAGCTACTATTTATATTAGTTAATCTTACTTAACCAACTAGTAATTATATCAATATTTGTTTAGTAACCAAGTGTCTTCTGTTTCTTCCAATCAAAATCCCATTAATTATCAACCAAGTCGGCTATCGTCATTCCCAACTACAACTCAAATGGAGCCAGAGGAATCCCTCGCCAGAGTCAACACCCAACCCCCAGTATCCTCAAAATCTTATCGTTGGAATCGTCAGAAATATTCTAAACTCCGCCGACGCATCGATATCTGGATGTTCGTGCTGAGTTTTTTATTTAGAATTTGGCGCAACAACCGTAAGTGGAGCTATTCCGGCGGGTTTAGCGAAGAAAAATTGGCAGCCAGACGAAGAATACAGGCAATCTGGATTAGGGAAAGTTTCCTCGAATTGGGACCGACTTTTATTAAAGTGGGTCAGTTGTTCTCTACCCGTGCCGATTTATTTCCCGTCGAATATGTCGAAGAACTTGCCAAGCTGCAAGATCGAGTTCCCGCTTTTACTTACGAACAAGTCCTAAAAATTTTCGAAACCGATTTTAGCAAGCCCATCGATAAACTATTTCGTAATTTTGATCCTACTCCTTTAGCTGCTGCCAGTTTGGGACAAGTTCATAAAGCCAAGTTACATAACGGGGAAGAAGTTGTAGTTAAAGTCCAAAGACCAGGATTAAAGCAACTTTTTACCATCGATTTGGCAATTTTAAAGCAAATTGCTCGATACTTTCAAAATCATCCTCGTTGGGGTAAAAATCGCGACTGGTTGGGAATTTATGAAGAATGTTGCCGCATTTTGTGGCAAGAAACAGATTATCTCAATGAAGGGCGTAATGCCGATACTTTTCGGCGTAACTTTCGCGGGGAAAATTGGGTGCGCGTACCCCGCGTATATTGGCGATACACTTCTCCCAAAGTTGTAACTTTAGAATATTTACCGGGAATCAAAATCAGCCATTATGACGCGCTCGAAGCTGCGGGGTTAGACCGTAAATTATTAGCAAGATTGGGGGCAAAGGCTTATTTGCAACAGATTTTAGATGGTGGTTTTTTCCATGCTGATCCTCATCCAGGTAATATCGCTGTTAGTGCTGATGGGGCCTTAATCTTTTATGATTTTGGCATGATGGGACAGATCGAAAGTAATATCCGTGAAGGTTTAATGGATACGCTGTTGGGGATTGCCCAAAAAAATGGCGAGATGGTGGTTAATTCTCTAATTAATTTGGGAGCTTTAGTCCCCACGGGAGATCCTACTTCGGTACGTCGCTCGGTTCAGTATATGCTGGATAATTTTATGGATAAACCCTTTGAAGAGCAATCGATCGATGCTATTAGCGAAGATCTTTATGAAATTGCTTTCGACCAGCCTTTTCGCTTTCCGGCAACTTTTACTTTTGTAATGCGTGCTTTTTCCACCTTAGAAGGAGTTGGTAAGGGTTTAGACCCCGAATTCAACTTTATGGAAGTAGCTCAACCTTATGCAATGAAATTAATGACTGAAATGAATGGCAATTCTGGTAGCACGATTTTTGACGAACTAGGTAGACAAGCTGCTCAAGTAGGTAGTACGGCTTTAGGACTACCTCGACGAATCGACGATACAATAGATAAATTAGAACGAGGAGATTTGCGAGTACGAGTCCGCTCTTTAGAATCAGAAAGAGTGTTGCGCCGTTTGAGTGCAATTCAACTGGGTACTAACTATACGTTAATATTCAGTGCCTTATTAATTTGTGCCGCGATTCTTTTGGTGGGTGGATACGAGCTTATTGCCGCGATCGCTGCTATAGTAGCAATTGTCCCTGGTTGGACATTATGGCGATTATTAAAACGACTCGATCGCATTGATCGTATGTTTTAATCGATATATTAAGCGCGTTTACCGTGTTACTTATTGTAAACTTAATTATTTCGGTCTATTGGCTAGCTGTTTATGAAACGTCACTTTACAGGTCTTACAGATATAGGAGTTGTGCGCTCGGTCAACCAAGATAGCTATACGCTCGATGACGGGGAAGGACGTTTTTTCGTCGTCGCTGATGGTATGGGCGGACACGCTGGCGGGCAAGAAGCCAGTAAAATTGCCACCAAAGTGGTTAAAGCCCATTTGTTAGAAAATTGGGATTCATCTGTCGATTCAGAAACCCTGTTAAAAGAAGCTATAGACCTGGCCAATCAAAGCATTATTGAAGACCAGCAAACTCACCCAGAACGGGCTGATATGGGGACAACCGTGGTTGTCTTGATCTTTCGCGACAATCTATCTTGGTGCGCTCATGTGGGTGACTCTCGTCTCTATCGTTTACGGGGTTCAGAGCTAAAGCAAATTACTGAAGATCACACCTGGGTAGGTTTTGCCCTCAAAGCAGGAGAAATTAGCAGAGAACAGGCAAAATCCCATCCCTGGCGGCACGTTCTGTCTCAGTGTTTGGGACGTAAAGATTTACAGAGAATTGATATTCAACAATTAGATATTCAATCGGGCGATCGCTTGTTAATTTGTAGTGATGGTTTGACTGAAGAAGTAAGTGATGAAGAAATTCAAAGTTTTCTGACTCAAAAAGCTACTTGTGAAGAAGCAGGAACAGAGTTAATTGCTGCTGCTAAAGAAGCTGGCGGCTCGGACAACATTACTGTAGTTATTGTGGCTCAAGATTAACAGTAGGTAGCAAGATGTAATATTGTTTATCTTTAAAGAATATGAAAATCTTAAGATTATATAAACAGGCTGTTAAATTTCAATGCTCTCTGACATCAAAAACATTGCCGAAACTTTTGCTCCCAGATTAATCGAAATTCGCCGTCATCTTCACGCCCATCCAGAACTAAGCGGACAAGAACACCAGACTTCTGCTTACATAGCAGGGGTTTTGTCGTCTTGTGGCATCCACGTTACCGAAGCTGTAGGCAAAACAGGAGTAGTAGGGAATTTAGCGGGTAAAGGAACCGATCAGCGGACTTTGGCAATTCGGACTGATATGGATGCTCTGCCCATCAACGAGCATACTCAACTAGAATTTGCTTCTCGCCAACCGGGAATTATGCACGCTTGCGGTCATGACGTTCATTCTACCTTGGGCATGGGAACGGCGATGATCTTATCCCAGTTATCGGAACAGATACCGGGTAATATTAGATTTTTGTTTCAACCAGCCGAAGAAATAGCTCAGGGAGCAAAGTGGATGGTCAAAGAAGGAGTTATGGAAGGGGTAAATGCAATTTATGGTGTTCATGTGTTTCCTTCCATTCCAGCCCGTCATGTAGGTATTCGTTACGGTGCGCTAACTTCGGCTGCTGATGACTTAGAAATTATCATTCAAGGAGAATCGGGACACGGTGCGCGTCCCCATCAGGCGATCGATGCTATTTGGATCGGCGCACAGGTAATTACCGCCTTACAACAAGCAATTAGCAGGACGCAAAATCCCCTTCATCCGATTGTTTTGAGTATTGGTAAGATTAAAGGTGGTACTGCTCCGAATATTATTGCCGATCGCCTTGAATTATTGGGAACAGTGCGCTCTCTTCATCCCGAAAGTCATCAAAATCTTCCTCAGTGGATTGAAAATATTGTTACTCATACTTGTAAGACCTATGGGGCAAAATGCACAGTAAATTATCGTCGAGGAGTCCCTTCGGTACAAAACGACCTGAAATTGACTCAAATTTTAGAAGCAGCATCTAGAGAGGCTTGGGGTAATGAATGTGTGGAACTTTTACCCGAACCTTCTTTAGGGGCAGAAGACTTTTCCGTATATCTAGAGAAAGCTCCTGGCTGTATGTTTCGTTTGGGAGTAGGGCATCGCGATCGCCCTAATTATCCCCTGCATCATCCTAAATTTGAAATCGACGAAGCCTCCATTGTTACTGGAGTGGTAACTCTGGCTTATACAGCTTGTAAATACTGGCAGTAGAACATTGAACATTTAAGGTGGGGTAGTTCATTCTCTAATCAGTTTTACAGCCAAGAGATTGTAATGCAGCGATCGCGGGAGAAAAGGTGGGATTGAGTTGTTTTACCTTACGGTAGGCATCGCAAGCTTCGTTATATTTTTGGTTGATTTCTAAGGCTGCACCGCGATTCATCCAGACAAAGGGGTCGTTGGGTTGAATTTCTGCGGCGCGGTCTAAAGCGGCGATCGCCTCATCAGTTCGATTTAAAGATGATAGGGCGATGCCCCTACCAACCCAAGATTTATAGTCACTGGGCTGAATACTCAAGGCTTTTTTAAAAGATTCGATCGCTTTGTTGTGATCTTGAATTTGAGTGAAAGCAAACCCGCGATCGCGCCAAGCATGATAAAAATTGGGATTGATTTCTACTGATTTTTCGTATGAAGTGATGGCTTGGGGCAAATCTCGCAGACCATCTTGTAGCAGTGACCCCCGATTATGCCAAGTTAAATAGGAGTTAGGTTGTAGTTTTAAGGCGCGATCAAAGGCTTCTAAGGCTGGTTGATATTGGCGTAAAGCAAATAGGGTATTGCCTTTACCCAACCAAGCTAGGTGAGAATCGGGGTTAACTAAGATTGCCTGTTCGTAGGTTGCTAGGGCTTGTTCGTGCTGTTGTAATTTTCCCTGAGCGTTAGCTTTATCCAGAATAGCTGTAATGTTTTTCGGATTTTTGGCTACCTCATTATCGTAAGCTGCTACAGCTTCTTGATAGAGACGCAAGGCTTCTTGAGGTCGATTGAGGTATTGTAGGGCTAGAGCTTTATTTTGCCACAATTCGGGGTTTAAAGGCTCATATGCCTGAGCTTTTTCAAAAGCATTTAATGCTTCTTGATATTTACCCAAACCAATGAGCGCAACACCGCGATCGTTTAAAGCTCTGATGTTATTTGGTTGGATTTTCAGTGCTTGTTCTTGGGTGGCTAGGGCTTCTTGATAGTTTTCTAATTGATATAAAGCTCTTCCTTTACGGTTTAAAATTTCAGCATTATTAGGAGATATTTGCAGTGCTTTATCGAGAGCCGTCACTGCTGCTTCAAAACGTTCTAAACGATATAAAACTTCTCCCCTACCCTGCCAACCTGCTGCATTATTTGGCTGAAGTTGACTGGCTTGATCATAGGCTGCTAATGCTGCCCGATAACGTTCTAAATCGTAAAGTGCATGGCCTCTTCCTATCCAAGCACTAGCTCGATTTGGGTTAATCTTGATCGCTTGTTGAAACTTATTTAAAGCTAATTTTGGATCTTCAGTCTTTAGTTGGTTACCTTGATACTCATAGATTAGGGGTCTGATAGTAGGAAATAAGAATTCTCCTGCTGCTAAAAACAATAAAATTCCTAAAATCCCGCCAATAATATATGCGGGTTTGATTATATTGGTCTTGTCTGTAGTGTTTGTTTTAGTTTTGTTGTTAGATCTAGTAGTTGGTGAACTTGAGTTAGTAATATGAGTAAGTGCTGGTTCGACTAAACTGACAGTTGAAGCCCCTGTCACTGAAGGTGCAATTTGCTCTAAATCATCTAGAACTTGTTTGGCAGAAGTATAACCATGTTCTAGATCTATATTGGTCATGCGATCAATAATTTTGACCAACTTGGAACTAACTCGTGCATTGTATTGAGCCAAAATTGTGTCAACTGACGGATTAAATGGCAGCAAATGAGGTTCTATCTCAGTAAATGCCTGAATTGCCATAATGCCCAAGGCATAAATATCTGCACTAGCAGTATAATTACCCACAATTTGCTCTGGTGGATAATAATCATTTTCTTCCGTCATCAACTTGGTAGAATTGATTTGAGTAATCAGGCGATCAGTAATGGCATTGATAATACCAAAGTCAACTAAAACAATACGGCGATCGCTTTTACGGATTACTAAATTGGAAGGTTTGAGATCCCGATGAATTACCCCCTGCTGGTGAATTGCTTCTAAAATTAACAAAGTATCTTGCAAGAGGGCAATTACTTGCTTTTCTCCCAGTCTAAGCTTTTCTACTAGCTTTTGAGCTATAGTTTGACCTTCTACAAATTTGTGTACTAAATAAGAAGAATCATTTTCTTCAAAACAAGCCAGTAATTGCGTAATCTGTGGATGACTTCCTAGTGCCTGCCAAGTAACAGCTTGAATACTTAAGTAATTTTTGACTTCTTGCCAGTTACCAATATGTGCCTTTTCTACTTGAAATTGCTTAACAATACAGAGAGAATAGTTGGGCATCGCCAAATCCTCTGCCAGATAAGTTTTACTCCATCTGCCTTTACCTAACTCTTGAATTAACTTATATCTTCCGCCAATTACTAGATTTTGATTCATTGTCAGCCAGGATAGCGATGCAACTGCTCCACGATTGGGTTTACTGCTGTTTACATTAGACACTTTTTATACTTAAGTTAGTTAAATTAAATTTAAAGATTTTATTAATATTTATAAAGTTTAATTTGAACATACTTAATTCAAGCTTCTCAGAAACCCCTCTGTAGTTATTGATAAATATTTATTTAGTATCAAGGTGCATATTTTTACTAAGCTTTATCATAGTAAGTAATTATAAGTGAATAAAATAGTTGCTAGATTAAAGTTTCTGTATAGAGAAAGTTCGACAATATGAAGCAATTAGATTAACCATTAAAGAACTCTTGTTCTATTAATTATAATTATCAAAACATTTACTTTCATTTACAATTGTTTTATTTACTTAATCTCAAGATTTACCAACAAACTAATTAGAAGACTATGTCTATCAAAAAACTACTAAACAAAATAGCTACAGTAGCGATTGTAGCGGCAACCAGTTGTGCGATCGCCACTCCCGCTTTGGCACAATATTTAACACAATCCGGATTTTGGATTCCTTCTGCCAGTTTCTTCAGTCCTCGGGCTTCTATCTTTCAGTCTGAAGATGCTGTAGACTTAGCTACCATTTTAAAAGAATATCCAACTTTTTATTCTGCCTTAGAAGAAGCAGATTTACTAGCAACTTTAGAACAACAGGAATTTATCACAGTTCTTGCTCCAACAGAGGAAGCCTTTGCTACCTTAGCTCCTGAAATTCAAGCCAAACTAGCAGAATCAGACAACCTAAAAAAAGTCCTGCAATATCACTTAGTAGAAGGACAAATTGACGAAGAAGACATCAAGCGTCAAACAGTAGCAACTCTTTTAGAAGATAACGAAGTTAGAATTACTGGAGTTCGAGAAGAGAATAATAAGATTGGCGTTAAACTCAACGAAGCCAAAGCAAGTGAAGCTTTGACTGCTGATAATGGCGTGATTATACCCATTGATCAAGTACTAATTCCACCAAACTTTTAAAGAAACTATAACCTTAAGCCAGCCAAACTAAACTGCCCAGAGTCAGTATCACTAACAACAAAGCAATCCAAATAAATTGATTATCTTGAGTATTTACCTGAGATAAATCGATTTCTTCTAAGGGTAGATCGTTAACAGATTTGTGGTTCTTGTTCTTTTTAGCAGTGACGTATTGAGCTTTAGCAGAATCTGCATTGGCAAGATCGGGTATTTCACTCATCCATTCTCTAGGTCGATTTAACCTTGGTGCTTGAATAATATAAAGTAAACGTTGTGCCTGTTGGCGGGTTTCGAGATCGGCATGAGTAGCTAATTCTTTACAAAGAGCTACAGCTTCGGTAATTTTATTGGCAGCTTGATAAGCCGTAACCAACCAAATTTGAACCTCTCCACCCCTACGAGAAGCAAGAGACACTAATTCTCTAGCAGCTTCTAAGTTTTCAATACTGAGACGATACTGACCTTTTTCTAAGGCCTCTTTTCCTGCTTGGTATAAGAGATGGAACTTTTGCTGGTTGTTTGGGGTCACTTTCGATAATATGGTGGAAATTACTTAAATTAATTATTCAATAATAAACATTTCAATTCAATATATTTGGGGATAGGAAGTCATGGAAAAATTGCAATTTAAATCCCATTGGTGGACAAAAATTACCCCTTGGGCGATCGCTTTAGGAGGAATGTTGATCATAGAATCATCAGCACTGGCATCTCCTAAAACCATAGAAATAGCTCAAGTTCGCAGTCAGGCGCTCGCCCCAACTCCATTAAATCTCACTCCCCGTACTCATATTCCTCTACCTCAAAGCAATTCTAATTATTACTACCACAACCGCTACCGAGGCGATCGCTGTTACCGAGATTGCGATCGCGATTACCGTCACAGTCGCCGCAGAAAAAGTAAATCAAGAGGAATCACCGTAATTATCAATAGTCCAAGCAATAATCGCCTTCCTCGTGTTGGTAATTATATTCGAGTAGTACGATAGAGAATAAACATCAAGCAAAAGATTGATTACAGTTATGTTATGAAAAATGCGATCGCCTGATAACCAAACATTACATGGGATAGAAAATGCGATTTTTCTCGACTATTTTGCAGAGTTTTTTACCTGAAACCGATTTTACACTGCAACCTCAAGGATTTGAGCATCATTTTTGACAGTATGATTATCATTAGCTACCTCCAGCCATCCTTCAATTGCATCTTTAAGGTTATTTTCTAACTCTTCCATCGTATCTCCCTGAGTAATACACCCTGGTAAAGCTGGAACTTCTGCCCAGTAGCCTCCTTCTTCTGCCTGATGAACAATCGCTTTAATTTTCATAAATACCATATCTTGTAATTTCGCATTCTATTTTATCTTTATTACCATTATGAGCAATGCGATCGCCAGATTTTTCCAACCTTGAAAATTGACTGTCCACAGATGGCATATATTTCTTAAAATAAATGTACTGAAAAAATGTAATCTCAATTAGGTTATGGACAATTCACAAGACCGCATTATTATTTTCGATACGACTCTCAGAGATGGAGAGCAATCTCCCGGCGCGACGTTAAATGTAGAAGAAAAACTGGAAATAGCTCGTTCTCTGGCACGACTGGGAGTTGATGTAATCGAAGCGGGTTTTCCATATGCCAGTAAGGGAGATTTTGAAGCAGTTCGTCAGATAGCTGCTACAGTGGGAACGGAAAACGGCCCGACAATTTGTGGTTTGGCCAGGGCGACTCAACAGGATATTAAAGCTGCTGCCGACGCTTTAGAACCTGCGGTTAATAAAAGAATTCATACGTTTCTCGCTACTTCTGATATTCACTTAAAACATAAATTACGCAAGACCAGACAAGAAGTACTGGTGATCGTACCAGAAATGGTTGCCTATGCTCGTTCTTTAGTTTCGGATGTGGAATTTTCCCCCGAAGATGCCGGACGTAGTGACCCCGAATTTCTCTATCAGGTTTTAGAAGCGGCGATCGCAGCAGGGGCAACCACGATTAATATTCCTGATACGGTGGGTTATACTACCCCCAGTGAGTTTGGGGCTTTAATTAAAGGTATTAAAGAGAATGTACCCAACATTGATCGCGCGATTATTTCCGTACACGGTCACAATGACTTGGGTTTAGCAGTTGCTAATTTCTTAGAAGCAATTAAAAATGGTGCAAGACAGTTGGAGTGTACCATTAACGGGATCGGGGAACGAGCTGGCAATGCTGCTTTAGAAGAATTAGTTATGGCTCTCCATGTACGCCGTCAGTATTTTAATCCCTTTTTGGGTAGACCTGCCGAATCTAACGAACCTCTAACTAAGATCGAAACCAAATACATTTATAAAACTTCCCGCTTGGTTTCTAACTTAACGGGAATGATAGTTCAACCAAATAAAGCTATTGTCGGTGCCAATGCTTTTGCTCACGAATCTGGTATCCATCAAGATGGAGTATTAAAAAATAAACTAACTTACGAAATCATGGATGCTGAATCCATTGGTTTGACTGATAATCAAATTGTTTTGGGCAAACATTCTGGGCGTAATGCTTTTCGCACTCGTTTGAAAGAATTGGGTTACGAACTTTCAGAAATCGATCTCAATAAGGCTTTCGTGCGCTTTAAAGAAGTCGCCGACAAGAAAAAAGAAATTAGCGATTGGGATATCGAAGCGATCGTTAGCGATGAAATCCGCCAACCCCCTGAACTGTTCCGCCTGGAATTAGTTCAAGTTTCCTGTGGCGATCGCTCTAGTCCCACTGCAACCGTAACCCTTCGTACTCCCGACGGACAAGAACTAACCGATGCAGCGATCGGTACTGGGCCGGTTGATGCAGTTTATAAAGCGATCAATCGAGTAGTAAATATTCCCAATGAATTAATTGAATTCTCCGTACAATCAGTAACCGCAGGTATTGATGCGATCGGTGAAGTGACAATTCGCTTGCGTCACAATAATAAAGTATATTCCGGTCGTGCTGCCAATACTGATGTGATCGTGGCTTCTGCTCGTGCCTACATCAAAGCCCTAAATCGCTTGTATAGTTCCTTACAAGCAACAGAACAAATCGAAACGGTAACCACCGCCTAGTATTGTACTATACTTTTTTCATGCAAGTAACTCGTACCCTAAAACTTAAATTCCATCGCTTAAACGTCGTCAAAGCACCAATGTTTGCCGAGACAACTGTTGCGTGTACTGAACTTGCAAATAAATTGCTAAAGCTGCCAATCAAGGAAAGGAAAAAGTTGACAACCGCCAAAGTTGTAACTCCTTTGAAATCAGCTTTGGCAAATCAAATTATCCGGCAAGTGTCGGGTGACGCAGGTAAAAAGACAAAAGAATTTAAGTTACTGCCACCAGAGATTAACTATCAAAACTGGAGGTTATTTAAAAAGGGAAGTACCTATTCGGTATCGTTTCCTACAATGAGAGGAGTCAAACGAGTTCCAATTGAAGTAATGTACTTCTGGGGCGATAATTCAAGCCGATTTTAATTCAGGCAGAAATTTAGCCATCTGGGATAACCGAGTATGTTCTGTAGATTTTGAGGTCGAGGGACGCGTCGCCGCAGGGCGCAAGTCCAATCGACCTGTTCAAAAACCTTTGTCCGTAATAGATGAGGCGGAAACGGTCGGGTTTCCCGACCATGTTCCACGCCGTACAGGCAATCTACAGGATGGGGTCATTGGCAGTCCCCTGAACTCCATGAACATCATAAATGGGAGAGCAACGGCTGTTCAGCTATCATTGTTCGATTGTACCAATTATGAGACTAGACGGGAGAATCCCACGTCTTTAGCGACAAAAGGAGCGTAGACGTGGGGGTGTCAATTACTAATAGTTTCCGGCACGTCAAATAACACCGATGTCATGTAGTTATCCGCCCACTCTTTACCGAAGGCTTTTTCTAAGACACGGCGGGTTTTGTCATTTTGTTGTTGTTTAGTGCAATAGTAGTTTTGTCCTACTAAATACAATTCTTGTTGCTTGGGAGGTAGGGGTTGAGCCTGTACTGCTTGTTCGCAGTGGATGCGGAGATAACTGGCAGCACATTCTAAAAAGTCTTGTTCCTCAGCTTTGGTTTGAGGGCGAATAAACAAACAAAACTCCGAAAAGATATCTGCCCAAGATGGTAACTCACGAGGTTCAGCAAAATGGTTGACAGGTACAGCTGAAAGTTGTTGATGGTAATTTGGGGGGAGAATTTTTTCCGGACTGGTGGGGGATAAATCGGCGATCGCCGCACTTACTCCTGCTTTACCTGCAACAATATCACAGCCAAACATGGGTAGGGGATATTCTGGACGGGGAAACATTACACAATGAAGAATATCCAAATTCTTGCCCACTTTAGCTAATTCCAAGTGCATTTTGCGAAATTGTGCCGTTTGATAGCAACGATTTTCAATCTGCAATCTTTCTCCTTCCAATTTTCCTTCCACATAACCCAATCCTTCGGGAAGGGAATAGGGAGACAGTGAAAGGTATTGTTGCCAATATTGCAAGATGCGATCAGCTAGCTGACAAATTAATGGGTGTTGTTCTTGGCGCAGTGAAGGCTGAAAAGTTTCTGACATTAGAATAGAATCTTAAATAAGGTTTTATTGGGGTAAGTTACTAACAACAGCTACAAATGTCTATAATCTTAAAGATATACTGAGAATGACTATATATACATTTAACTATGTAATTGTCATAGATTAATGGTAGGAGATTAAATTATGTTTGGTTTAGGCATTCCCGAACTAGCAATCATAGGTATTGTAGCCCTTTTGGTGTTCGGTCCCAAAAAAATTCCCGAAATCGGCAGCGCATTAGGTAAAACTCTGCGGGGTTTCAAAGAAGAAATGAACAAGCCATCTCTAGATGAAGCAGATTCGGAAGTAGAAACAAAATAAACACCAATTAGTTAAGCTTCTTACCAGAAAACAGCGCGAGCGCGTCCTTGTTCTTTAGCTTTATTTGTCTCTCCTAATAGTCTAATTAGTGCCAGTTCTCAATTTGGTTTAGATTGATGAACTAAATGGCGATCGCTTTTTTTGAATAGCCCTCTTATGTCACTCTGGGATGATTTTAGGAATTTGCGTTGTTTCAGCCTACGAGAAATTATAGTTAATGAATGTTTGATAAATTTCTACTTTCATCTCATCTTGAGAAACCAAAACATATTCTTGTAAGCTGTCAATAGTTTGATAATTGATTCGTTTTTCCCGTTTATCTGTCGTTTCCGTAGAATCAGATAGAACTTCTACAATTAAAATAGAATTGGTTTTAAGCTATTTTTTATTATCATTTATTTCTTTCTCCCATGCTTTGTAACCTTTGATGAATTGTCTCCAACCAAATTGGAATTACAGCTTGTCCTTTATCCAGCAGCGCGATCGCTTTTTCCCTGTCAAACTCTTCTAAGACAGATCGCTTTTTCTTATCCTAACAATACAAAGTAAGTGCGATCGCTGTGAAGAAAATAACTGTACATAAGTAGTCGTGCGCGCATTAATTACATAGTTGAGGTGGCGAAAATCAAATTAGAGATGTAATAGACCTATGAGCATAAGTCTTTAATCCTTGCGATTTGAGTACAAACGACTGTAAGGGCGGAGTCTCTCTGACAAAAAACTAATAACTTTTGATTTTAATACTTATTTTTGCGCATAAGTCTAATAAAAGAATGGGGATGGTGAGACTTGAACTCACACGACTTGTTGAAGGTCAACGGATTTTAAGTCCGCAGCGTCTACCAATTCCGCCACACCCCCTGGTATGGTTTGCTGAGAAGATGTTTTCTCAACAGAGACTAATATATCATACAGTATATTTAGTGTCTTGCAACACTTAAAATTTAAATATCGATTTTTTTAAATAACAACCGATGATGCTACTGACAGAAACTAATCTAATCGCTTTAATTTATCTGGTTTTGAGCGGAACTTATCTGCTAGTACTTCCTGCTTTAGTTTACTTTTACTTGAAAAACCGTTGGTATGTAGCTAGTTCTATCGAACGGTTAATTATGTATCTTTTGGTGTTTTTGAGTTTTCCTGGAATGTTGTTACTCAGTCCGTTTCTCAATTTTCGTCCCAAACGTCGCCAACTTAAAGCTTAACGAACAATTATGCGTAGAATTGATGCAATTGCGATCGCCTTGGGAGTGTTGTTGGCTGGCGGTTTAGTTTATTTTGGTTTACAAATCGCTGGCTTGGATAGTATCGATGCGGGAATTTGGACACAGACACTTTTGGTTATAGGATTAGTAGGGTGGTCGTTAACTTATTTAGTTCGTGTAGGTACGAAAAATATGACCTACAATAAGCAGTTAAAAGACTATGAAGAGGCGGTATTGCAAAAACGCTTGTCAGAAATGTCCCCTGAAGAGTTAGCCAAGCTAGAAGCTGAAATTGCTGCCGAGCGATCGCGATCGAGTCAAACAGATTAATTTAAATAATCTTCGTTGATAATTGTGCCGCGTTCATTGATAATTGTTTGGTCGAGTTTATTTAATAACCACAATTTATAACCTCAAGATGAACGCTGTTGACGCTCGCTTTAAACACCTGCAACAAAAGTCTCAATGTGCTTTAATTCCCTTTATTACGGCTGGCGATCCCGATTTGGAGACGACGGCTAAGGCTTTAGAGGTTTTGGCGCAAAATGGAGCGGATTTAATCGAATTAGGCGTTCCTTACTCCGATCCTCTGGCTGATGGGCCGACAATTCAGGCTGCTGCTACTAGGGCTTTACAACGAGGGGTAGGGTTGGAAGATGTTTTGGAAATTGTTAACACTGCCAGCCAGAAAATTGACATTCCGATTATTTTGTTTACTTATTACAACCCTATTTATTATCGGGGAATTGAAGTTTTCTTAAAACAGATTAAGGAGGCAGGAGTAAGTGGTTTAGTTGTTCCCGATTTACCTTTAGAAGAAGCAGATATTTTGCTTAAACCCGCCAGGGAAATAGGTATTGAAGTAACATTATTAGTCGCCCCTACCAGTTCTCAAGCTAGAATTAAGGCGATCGTCTCTAAGTCTCAAGGGTTTATTTATTTGGTGTCGGTAACTGGAGTTACTGGAGTTCGTTCCCAGATGGCTACTAGGGTTAAAGATTTACTGGCAAATCTACGCAGCGCAACAGATAAACCCATTGGTGTCGGTTTCGGGATATCTGGTACAGAACAGGCCAAACAGGTGAAAGATTGGGGTGCAGATGGGGTAATTGTCGGTAGTGCTTTTGTTAAACGTCTGGCAGAAGGTTCTCCAGAAGAGGGGTTAACTGCGATCGCTGAATTTTGTCGGCAGCTAAAACAGGCAATTAGTTAATGGTTAACTGATAACCGCTTTCTTTCTTGTAAATAAATATAAAGTGAATTTCAGCCATAACTGTTAACTGGCAAGGATTTTAAGCGACTTACGGATATTTTTATCAGACCAAAGTTATTAAACCAAGATAAAACAACTACGGAATAGGGGGTCAAGAAACTATACAATAAATGTCGCTATTGATAGTTAGGCAAAAGACAGAGTAATATGCCCCGTCGCAACGATCTCCATAAAATCTTACTTCTAGGTTCCGGCCCAATTGTAATCGGACAAGCTTGTGAATTTGACTATTCTGGGACTCAAGCCTGTAAAGCATTGCGAGAGGAAGGATATGAAGTAGTATTGGTCAATTCTAATCCCGCTTCAATCATGACCGATCCTGAAATGGCCAATCGTACTTATATTGAGCCATTGATCCCAGAAATAGTAGAAAAAGTAATTGCCAAAGAAAGACCGGATGCTTTATTACCGACAATGGGGGGACAAACTGCACTCAATGTAGCGGTGTCACTAGCCAAAAATGGAGTACTCGACAAGTATGGTGTAGAGTTAATTGGGGCTAAATTGCCCGCCATCGAAAAAGCTGAAGATCGCTTGTTATTTAAAGAAGCAATGGAAAAAATTGGCGTTCCGATGTGTCCTTCGGGAATTGCCAACAATCTAGAAGAAGCTAAAGCGATCGCTGTAGAAATTGGCAGCTATCCCCTGATTATTCGTCCTGCTTTTACCTTGGGAGGTACGGGAGGCGGTATAGCTTATAATCAAGAAGAATACGAACGTATTGCTTATTTGGGTTTGGATGCTTCCCCCGTCAAGCAGATTTTGATCGATAAATCCCTGTTGGGTTGGAAAGAATACGAATTAGAAGTAATGCGGGATTTAGCAGATAACGTAGTTATTATCTGTTCAATTGAAAATATCGACCCAATGGGGGTACATACGGGAGATTCGATTACGGTTGCACCCGCCCAAACTCTCACCGATAAAGAATATCAACGGCTGCGGGATTATTCTCTGGCAATTATTCGGGAAATCGGCGTGGAAACCGGAGGCTCAAATATTCAATTTGCCGTCAATCCGGTGAATGGGGAAGTTATCGTCATTGAAATGAATCCCCGCGTGTCTCGTTCGTCGGCTTTAGCATCTAAAGCTACAGGTTTTCCCATTGCTAAATTTGCTGCCAAGTTAGCAGTAGGTTATACCTTGAATGAGATTTCTAACGACATTACTCAAAAAACTCCCGCTTCCTTTGAACCTACCATTGATTATGTGGTAACTAAAATACCCCGTTTTGCCTTTGAAAAATTTCCCGGTACGCAACCCATTTTAACTACCCAGATGAAGTCAGTAGGGGAAGTAATGGCCATCGGACGTACTTTTAACGAATCCTTGCAAAAAGCCCTACGTTCTTTAGAAATCGGTCGCTATGGTTTTGCTTGCGATCGCTCGGAAACTCTACCTTCTCTTCCTCAAGTGCGATCGCGTCTGCGGACTCCCAACCCCGAAAGGATTTTTAGTATCTATCAGGCACTAAAATTGGGGATGACTCCCGAAGAAATTCACGAACTGACGGCGATCGATATCTGGTTTTTAGATAAGATGCAGGAGTTGTTAGAAACTGAGAAGTTTCTCAAATGTACTCCCCTGCCAGAAATTTCTGCCTCCCAAATGCGCTATGTCAAACAGCAGGGATATAGCGATTATCAAATTGCTTTTGCTACTAAAACTACAGAAGACGAAGTAAGGGTATACAGAAAACAATTAGGTATAATTCCAGTATATAAACTGGTGGATACCTGTGCTGCCGAATTTGAAGCTTTTACACCCTATTACTATTCCACCTACGAAGAAGGAGAATCGGAAATCGCTCCTTCCGATAAAACTAAAGTGATGATTTTGGGTGGGGGACCAAACCGCATCGGACAGGGAATTGAATTCGATTACTGTTGCTGTCATGCAGCCTATGCCCTCTCGGCAGCGGGTTACGAAACCATTATGGTTAATTCCAATCCCGAAACCGTCTCGACAGATTACGATACCAGCGATCGCCTGTATTTTGAACCTCTAACTAAAGAAGATGTTCTCAATATTATTGAAGCAGAACAACCCGCAGGGATTATCGTTCAGTTTGGCGGACAAACACCTTTAAAGTTAGCCCTACCCCTACAGAAATATCTAGCTGAGGCACAGAGTAGTACTAAAATTTGGGGTACATCGCCCGATTCTATCGATATGGCAGAAGACAGGGAAAAATTTGAACAAATCCTGCGTAAATTAGAGATAGAACAGCCTCCTAACGGTATTGCTAGAAGTTATCAAGAATCTCTCAAAATTGCCAATCGCATTAGTTACCCAGTGGTAGTTCGTCCCTCCTATGTCTTGGGTGGTAGAGCAATGGAAATCGTCTATAGCGATAAAGACCTCGAACGCTATATGACTTATGCCGTTCAAGTAGAACCAGATCATCCCATTTTGATTGATAAATTTTTAGAGAATGCGATCGAAGTTGACGTTGATGCCCTGTGTGACAGTGAAGGTTATGTAACCATTGGTGGTATTATGGAACACATCGAACAAGCAGGGATTCATTCTGGAGATTCCGCCTGTTCCCTTCCCTATAACTCTCTCAATGAAAAAGCGATCGCCACAATTCGCAGTTGGACAAAAAAACTAGCTAATGCTTTAAATGTAGTGGGGTTGATGAATATTCAATATGCAGTTCAGGGAGAACGGGTGTATATTTTAGAAGCCAATCCCCGCGCCTCTCGCACTGTTCCCTATGTTTCTAAAGCTACTGGCGTACCCCTAGCTAAAATTGCCTCTTTGGTGATGTCTGGCAAAACCCTAACATCATTGGGAGTGACCACAGAAACTATTCCCAAGCACATTGCCGTCAAAGAAGCAGTACTACCTTTTAATAAATTCCCTGATGCCGATACTCTTTTAGGGCCAGAAATGCGCTCGACAGGAGAAGTAATGGGAATCGATACCGACTTCGGTAAAGCCTTTGCGAAAGCCGAAATTGCCGCCGGGGTAGATTTAGCTCTCTCAGGTACGGTATTTGTTTCGATGAACGAACGGGATAAAAAAGCGATCGTTCCAGTAGTGAAAGATTTAATCGATCTTGGCTTTAAGATTGTCGCTACCTCTGGTACTCGCAAGGGATTACAGGAAAATGGCATTGAAAATGTGGAATTGATTCTAAAATTGCATGAAGGTCGCCCTCATGTCATTGATTCAATTAAAAATCATCAAATTCAATTGATCATTAACACTCCTACAGGAGAAGAATCCCAAACCGATGCCCAGTTAATTCGTCGTATGGCTGTAGACTACAAATTACCTATTATCACCACCATTGCAGGTGCCAAAGCAACTGTGGCTGCGATTCGTTCTTTACAAACTGAACCTTTGGAGGTAAAGGCTTTACAGGAATACATTCAAAGTTAAACCATATTGCCCCATTATCTCTTGAGCAACTTTGCTCTTGGGAAATTTGGGGAGGCGGAGATACTTTATCGTTTCTGTTTTTTAATTCCCAACAACGTCAGCCCTAAAATACCTAGAGGTAAAATAGAAAAGGGTTCGGAGACTTGAACTCTCCCTTGAAGGTTGACTTCAGATTGAGATGTATTGATTACGAATAATTCAAATAAAGTTTCTTCCAAGACAGATTGTGAAAATGTTTGCTCGACAGATATTTCTTGGGATAAATTACCATTTATAGATTCCAGATATTCTGTAAATTCCCCAAAGACAGTATTATCATTGAGTGAAACTAATTCCCAATACACTTCTGCTGTGGCGATACTGTCTGGGACTGAGGTTGTGGTCACACTAAGTAGAGCATCGTAATCAAAAGAAAAGGTTTCTCCTGCACCTACTAAAAACTGACCCACTGCAAATGCTTCAGCAAAAGCTATAGCTGAAGAGCCAAGACCGATAGCAGATGTAGTAGTAAAAGTTAAAGTATCGATAGAGCCATTAAAACCATCATCATCGCCATTTAAGGCCTGTAAAAATCCTTCAAGTACAGCTTCTGATTCTCCATTAGGATTATTGGGGTCTGATTGAGCGGAAGTAATAGCTGCAACTCCTGTAACTGTAGTATTTCGCAGTAAAGGATGACTAAAATTCGATAGTTCTAAAATAGCTAGAGCTTCTGCTTTTGTAGATTTTAGAGTAGCTGCTGTAGTTAATTCTGCTGTGGAAAAAATCAACACTGCGGTACTTGTTGCAATGTATGCAAGTTTCTGAAAAATATTATTCATATCGGCGGATAGTTTTTTACTGTTTAGCAATTAACTTAGATGCTCAAATTTAAGAAGTTTTAGATTAGTGGTTAATCCCATTACTTCTTGTTTTAACATCTATGATGCTACAGCAATTTACAACTCAATTGAATAAAGATTTAAACAAGAAAATTGCTC
The DNA here is from genome assembly GCA_050330335.1 of Pleurocapsa sp. Classification (GTDB taxonomy): domain Bacteria; phylum Cyanobacteriota; class Cyanobacteriia; order Cyanobacteriales; family Xenococcaceae; genus Waterburya. The sequence goes on from JBHJNX010000059.1 coordinate 23,140, forward strand.
TATCTTATCAGTCAAGATGCAAATTTATTAATCCTCAAAAATCAAAACTTAACTTAATTTAATCCAGTTTTGAATTTCATGCGCTAACCAGGTAGCTTCTCCTTGACTTAATGCACCACCAAGATTATAAATTCTATGAGTGCCACGAATATTCACTTGAAAAATTGAACCAGTACGCTGAAGGAATATATTTAAAATATCATCTGTCAAACAGGCTTTAGTGGCATATTGCATTCCCCAAAAATTATTTCTCATTTGAAAAGTATTTTTAGTCAAACGAACATCAGTTTTTGTTCCTAATAATAAACCAATTTTAGTCATCATAAAAATTACGATTGTCAAACTAATAGGAGGGGCAACATACGCTAAAACTGGAACTATTGAAAAGAAAATATAATAGCCAATTAAACCAGTACAACCCGCATTGAAAATTTCATTTAATCTGGCTAATCCTCCTGCTGGTATTTTGATATATAATTCCTCATTTTTTTGACTCAGTTCGATTAAACTATCTAAAGGTTTAGTCAAACCGGGTTTGGTACGAGACAATAATTTCAAACCATCTTCTTGGTATCGAAATGTACCAGAAATCAATTTTTTTTTGGCTTCTGTGGCACTGCTAAATCTTTTTTCTACTGGTAATTCAGTTATTTTTTCTAACCAATAAATCAAATCAGATTTGACAGTTACGCGATCGCGAAATTGAATTTTAGACTCTTTATGGGGTAAATCAGCAGGAGATATTCCTGTTAGTAAATGAATTAAAGTTGCACCCAAAGCATATAAATCTGAAGCTGCAACCGCACGTCCCCAAAATTGTTCTAAAGGTGCATAACCGCTAGTACCAACTACCGTAAAAGTAACTCCCGTAACTGCCGCTTGTGCCTGTACCGAACCAAAATCAATCAAATAAATGCGATCGTCCTCTCCTAAAATTAAATTACTGGGTTTGAGGTCACGATGCAGCACTGAAGGATTTAATTCATGAAGATAAATTAAAATATCTAAAGTTTCTTCAGCAACCTGACGAATTTTTGTTTCAGTAAATCTTTGACCTCGTTCTAATAATTCTTGCAGGGAAAAACCGGGAATATAATCTTGTACTAAGGCAAACCAAGGTATGCCATCACCGATCGCTTTGTCGAGATCAAAATAATCTCTATACTTGGGAATATAGGGATGATTTAATGCTTTTAAAATTTGTGCTTCTCTCTCAAATAATTTTAGTTCTTCCCAAGCCATTTGGGGACTAAAAGCTAATAATTTAATTGTTACTTGTTCCCGGTTTTGAATATCGATGGCCAGCCAGGTTTGATGTCCTGTGGCAGTACGCCCTAACTGCCGTTGTAGTTGATATCTGTGTTGTAAAATTTGGTTAGCTTCAAACATGACAACTGTGTGAGGAGGAATGAAAATTGTAATCTATTGTTTAGTTTTAACTTTTTTTCACTATAGCGTTAATAATTGCCAAAAACTTATAGTGGGATCTGTACTAGCACTAGCAAGAAGATCATCTTAGTAGCTAATAAAAATTCTCAAATTTCTGAGTTGTTGGTTTCCGTCCAATTCAGGTTAACCAATACCCAAACGACCAGCCAAACTAGAACTTAGAGGAATTAGAGTTGCTAGCATGAGAAATAGAGATAGTAAACCCCATGCGGCGCGAGCATCATCTAGTTCACTCAGTTCATTCAAGGCAGGTCTTTCTAGATCTCGTTGCAAAAACAAAATTAAAATTGCCCAATATAGAGGTATGGGATTACCGGGACTGAATAAAGCTACGATACCTAAAATGATTAAAGTGATAATAGTAGCCCGTCTGGCAATTTTACGTCCATAAATTGCATGAATAATTCTGCCACCATCTAGTTTACCTGCGGGTAATAAATTTAAAGCAGTAATTACCAAACCCAACCAGCCAACTATTACCAAAGGATGAATATCAACTATAGAAGCTTCTAAATCTGAACCCAAGATAGTTTTAGCCAAAGTTCCCACTAAAATCGAACCCCGAAAAAACTCCGTAGGTAATTGAAATAAACTACCAGGATGAGATAGTGTCAGCCCTACCATCAATAATATTAAAGATAATAAACCCCCTGCGCCCGGACCTGCAAAAGCAATATCAAATAAAGCTTGGCGATTGGGTAATAAAGATTCAAATCTGGTAATTGCACCAAAAGAACCGATTTGCCAGGTTGGTAAAAAGAAAGGAATGCTGAGGCGAATTTGGTAACCTTTGGCAATAACCCAGTGACCGATTTCATGAGCGGCTAAAATACTCCACAGTCCCAAACTGAGAGGAATTGCTTCGCCATAACGTCCCAAGTCGCTAAACAGATCGAAGCCTAATAATAATCCTGCCGCTTCTAAGCTAGTAAAAATTGTACCTATTAATAAAACCAATGCCAGATTTTTCTGCGCCAGGGTAGTGGTTTGGGGATCGTTTGTACTGGGAAGAATAACAACTACAGGTTTTTCTTCAGGACTTTCTACTAAAAACAAGCGATATTTATCTCCCAATCGCTCTTGTAGTTTTTTACTCAGACTAGCGTGAGCTTCTTCTGGATCGCTACGTAAGTTTCCTTTAAAAATTGCACCATCTTGATAGGGTATGACTTCAGTAGAAAAAAAACTATCAATGCTGAAAATTTCTCTAAGCTTACTCAGTTCTTCATCGGGAATAGGAGAGATTTCTACAGATATGGCATTAGAAGTAGTTTTAGAGGCTTCTGTAGTTTCTAATGTTTGTTTTTCTGCTTCCGATTGTGCCTTGATGCGTTCTGCTGCTTTTTCTTTTAATAAGACATCCTGCCCTGCGGCTCTAAGTTGTTTACCCAGCCAGATATAAACAGCTACAGAAGTCAGAAGTAACAAGAGTATGCCTACTAAATTAAGATAGATTCCTACTGCAAATAAACCAAAAAATAACAGCCAGGGAGTCATCAAGACAACAGACTGTAACCATGCCAAAATACCCAGCCTGCCATATACTCTAGCGCGATTGTAGCCCCAGCTAAGTATGATAACCACAGCCAACACAATTAAAAAAGTTACAGTAGATTCCGATCCATTTAGCATTGCTGATTTAATATATTAATTATTGAAAAACTCGAAAGTCTGTTTTAACAGTATCTAATTATTTGCAGTTTTTGCTCAAGTATTTAACATTGAACATTAATTAGCTGACTTCTGACCTTTGACTTCTGTACGGGTGAACGGCAATTCGCCCCTACTGATTACTGTCCATCGCGGCTCTCAGATTACCTTGATGTTTGGCTAGTAGAGCTTCTCCTTCTTCTACGGTAATATCTTTCCAGTGAGTTAGTAAAGCTAGTTTGACTTTTTGTTGGCTGCGGTTTAATAATCCTTCAGCTTCTTGGCGGTTTAAGTCAGTCAGATCGCAGAGAATTCTTAGAGCGCGATCGCGTAATTTACTATTGGTTACTGCTACATCCACCATACGATTGCCATAAACTTTACCCAGACGTACCATTGCTCCTGTAGAGAGAATATTTAACGCCATTTTGGTAACAGTACCTGCTTTCAATCTAGTAGAACCCGCTAGGATCTCTGCTCCTACCAAGAGGCGAATATCAATATCGGCAGTAATTGGTACTTGTGCGGCATCGACACAAGCGATCGCCACAGTAGTCGCTCCTCGACTGCGGGCTGCCTGTAATGCACCATGGACGAAGGGTGTTGTCCCTCCTGCGGTAATACCGACAACTAGATCTAAATTATTTACTCCTGAAGCAGCGATCGCTGCTGCACCATCTTCAGAGCGGTCTTCTAGTGCTTCGGAGCTTTTAACTAGAGCATCTGTTCCCCCGGCAATAATTCCCTGGACCAATTCTGGAGGAGTACAAAAAGTAGGAGGACATTCAGCAGCATCTAATACCCCCAATCTACCACTAGTACCGGCACCGACATAAAAAAGTCTTCCCCCTTGACTCCAAGCCAGAGCGATCGCGTCAACAGCATGAGCTAGAGGAATTCGAGCTTGAGTGATGGCACTTACAGTTTTTCTATCTTCTTGATTGAACAGATCGACTATTTCCAAACTAGATAAGCGATCTAAATTTTGACTGTTAGGGTTAATCTGTTCGGTGAGTAGATGTCCCCTTGACGGTAAATTATCCATAAATTAAACTACTTTAAATCAATCCTTCAAGTTGGCGGCGAATCCTTTCTAATTCATCCTCTGCCAGAGAAGGAGCTTCGGCATCGCTGTCAGATTTAGCCTGGTTAGTTTTCTCCGTTTCATCCCAATCGGGTTTATCGACATTTTTGTCTGGAGGAATTGCCAAGTTTTCCGAATCGACAAGTTCCCAATTATATCCTGCCTGATCACAGAATCGCTCTACTTCATCTGAATCTATGGATTCAACTGTAGGGGCCGGAAAATCTTGAGCTTCTAGTAACCCCGCATAACGAGTCGCATCGTCTTCATTTTTAAACATCAGAATCGTATTGCGATCGCCCACTTGGACTGTATGAATTCCTTCGTTGTTAGTTCCAGCATTGAACAGCAAAATATATACCAGCATGACTACAAAGATCGACAATTACAGTTACGCCAAATATAGCAGAAGTCGCTAACTCCAAAGTCCCCAGGTAACAGATTACAAAGTTTTTAATACTTCGGCATTTTTAATTAACCAGCGATCGCCTTGTAAAATTAGTTCGTAACGCACCAACAAATTATCATCATAGGATTGAGTGTTATCTAATGTTCCTGCTTGATAGTGTTGGGCTACTTCTTTAACCTCTGCCTCTACGGTAGCTTTTTGGGGGTTTTGTCCATCAATCGCTGCCAAGCGGATGGTAATTTGATGTTGGTATTCTCGATACATATTACCCTGTTGGTAAACTAAAGCGCGATCGCGCCAAGTTTTTAATAAGGGTTCGGCTAAAATCCCATTCAATTGCTCGATTTGATGTTCTTGACCAAAAGCGGCAGATTTACTATCTAACCACTGTTGGATGACTTGTTGGGCTTGATCTTGAAAGGTAACTTTGGGTTTAACTAGAGCAGTTTTTGGTTTAGTTGCAGGCAAGATAACTGGTGGCGCGCTAACGGCGATCGCCAATTGTGCTTCTGGTTTGGCAAAAATCGTCGGGCGATTAAGTAGCATTTTCATGGTGACAAAACCTACAGTTCCTACCCCCATAATCAAACTAAATAAGAATAGCCAGCCTTTGACTAAAGTTGCTTGGGATTTGGGTTTCTTTTTCACTACCCTAGACTTCTTGATGGCAGCACTTGTCCTTTTAGCGGGCAAATGGTTGGGAGACTGCGATCGGCGTTGCCGAGGAAAATTTTTACTCACTGGTGGTAATTGAGTACCGCTTTTTACTTTAGAAGCAACAGTTTTAATTCCAGGAGTATTTCTTTCGATAGTAGCAATATTAGTATGACTGACGGCAGCACTGACTAATTCACCTTGAGATTCTCTTGCCGTTGAAGAAGGAGCAACTTTTGAGCTAGAGGATTTACTAGTTAATTTTTGTTTCCAACCAGCAAATAAGCTCGTGGCTAAATTTTCCACTACCGTTTTTGATTTTTTGGCCGAAGTTTGGACAGAGTGAAATGATTTGTCAGTTGTAGCTTTAGTTTCCTGAATTGCCCCTTCAGATGCTGTCTCTGGGGTAAGAATTAACTGTTCTAAATATTTTTGTACCTCGCGGTCGGCAAAATAATCTTTAAGGGTAATTTCAGTGTTAACCAGATCACAAAATTGAGACATCACTTCTTCTTGCAACCATTTTTCTCCATAAAAACACAAACCCGGCAACATATCATCGGAATTTGGCGAATGGTCCTTAATAATTTCAATATTGTCAATATCTCGACTTTTAAGTAATTTTTTAATTGCTTTTTGTGTATGACCCAAAAGCAAAGCACAGATAGATTCTTCCCAGTAAACATCTTGTTGTTGACTCAAGAATTCCAGCATTTGTTGAGCGCGTAAAATCGACTGGGGCTGTTTGAGAGCAAAACCTCTGGCAAAAAGAGCGTAAACCGCTAAATAATTGGCTATAGGAGATGTAGTTTGCGCTTCTCGGAGGAACAATTCTTCTTGTTCTACAGATGTAAGATAACTTCTCAGTTGCTGAATAAAACACAAAAAGCGATCAAAGGTTAGCCCAGAATTATCTTCTCCTTTTCCCTCAATACCCTGACGTTGTGCTAGCATCTCTTGCAACAGTTGAAACCCCCTAGCTCTAGGCTCGGAATTAACGGGGTTACGCATGATTAATTCTAAAATACGATAGGGTCTGAGCTTGTATAAATCTATTTCAATTTCTACTTTTACCCCAGGAAACAGGTTTTCTTGAGTTAACAAATCGATACCTAAGTTATCAGAAAGGGCTGCATTTTCATATTCCTGACGATGCCATTGTTCTCTACCTAATTCTAAATAAGCTAGAGCTAGAGAGAGAATAATATCTCGTTTGAGGCTGATGTTAACTTCTGGAGGGTGATGCTTGACGAATTTGACATATTCGGCACTGTTTAAATAATCTTTTCCTAACTTGAGAACCTGTTCGTATTCTCCTAATTCTTGGAGGATCAATAACACCCCGGCAAAATGTTCTGGGGCAATATCAATACTCGGGGATAGATTAGCTATGGGAGAGGATTTCTCGTCAACTGCATCGGAAGTAACTTCTGACTGTTCCCTTGCTGTTTCAGAAAAATCAGTCGGGGGAAAATGCTTGAAAAATCGAGCATCGTATTCGGCTCTTTGTTCAGCAGATGACAGAACTAAATAAGCATTTTCAATTAATTTCTGACGAGCAATAATTGCCGTTTCGCCATATTCTCTACGGGGTTGTTGTTGCAGGCGATCGCTATAAGCTTGCTTGAGTTGTTCACAAGTTGCTTGAATGGGGACAATGAGAATTCTATAGTAATCGAGGGGAATACGCACGGTTAGCTCCTCTAGATAGGCTGTTATGCCCTGGTAAGTGACAAGAAAGTAAGTATGGTTGGCAATTGTTTGGTTTAGCTCGCTAAACCGTAAAATAGATTCAGATTGAGACTCACACTGGAAAATGTAACGTTCTAGCTGACTGGTCTAGATTTTGGACACAATTTTTGCCAGCATTTTAACGTAATTTTTTGCAAATGCAGAAAAGATTTAAGGTTAATTAGAAAAAATACAAATAATCCCATAACTTTGTTGAACAAATATGAACTTTTCTCAACCAAAAATTATCGTGTTAGATGACGATCCAACAGGTTCTCAAACTGTGCATAGTTGTTTGTTGCTCATGAGTTGGGATGTAGAAACCCTGAAACTCGGTTTGCAAGATGATACTCCGATTTTTTTTATTTTGACCAACACCAGAGCGATGAGTCCCCAACGAGCCGCCGCCACCACCAAAGAAGTCTGTCAGAATCTGGCCAAGGCGATCGCTGAAGTTGGTATCAGTAATTTCTTGGTAGTCAGTCGTTCTGACTCTACTTTGAGGGGACATTATCCCATAGAAACCGATGTCATTGCTGCACAATTAGGTAATTTTGACGCTCATTTTTTGACTCCCGCTTTTTTTGAAGGAGGAAGGATTACGCTAGACAGTACTCACTATCTACTAATTGATGGAGTAAAAACCCCAGTAGCCACCACGGAATTTGCTCGTGACTCGGTGTTTGGTTATAGCCACAGTTATCTACCCGATTATGTTAGCGAAAAAACTCTCAGTAAAATTACGGCTTTTTCCGTAGAAAAATTTTTATTATCAGAAATTCGTAGTGGTCAAATTCGCCAACGCCTGTTACAACTTACTGGTAATCAATGTGTGGTTGTAGACGGAGAAACCCAAGCTGATTTCGATTTATTTGCCGAAGCGGTGTTAGATGCTGTGGCAGAAGGTAAACGCTTTTTGTTTCGCTCTGCTGCCAGTTTATTAACCTCTCTGGCAAAATTGGGAAAACAGCCTATTGCTCCAGAAGGTATGGCTCAATATAAGCCGACAGACCGTCCGGGAGTCGTAATTGTTGGTTCTCATGTCCGTAAAACCACGGAACAATTAACCGAGTTGCTAAAACAAACGGGAGTTGAAGGGATCGAAGTAGATGTCACTCGCTTGCGAGATCGACCCCAAGAGCGAGAGGCAATTTTACACGAAACTCTCAACTCAGTTACTAGAGTTTTTCAGCTAGAAAAAACCCCCGTGGTTTATACCAGTAGGGAAGAATTGAGTTTTAGCGATATTCAACAACGCCTACAATTTGGAGTTGTGGTGTCAACTCTGTTGATGGATGTGGTCAAACAACTACCAAGTCAAATTGCTTTTTTAATCAGCAAGGGAGGAATTACTTCTAATGATGTACTGAGTATAGGTTTAAACCTGACATCAGTAAGACTGTTGGGGCAAATTTTACCAGGATGTTCTGTGGTTCGTACTGAATCTAATCATCCTCAATTCCCAAATTTACCAGTGGTTTTATTTCCAGGTAACGTCGGTAACAATCGCGGTTTAGTAGATGTTTGGCATTGCTTAAGAAATTCCTAAGCTTTGAATACCTAAAACTTACGTTAGTATGTGAAGCGAGAAAATAGACCAACGGTCACGCCAGCTTCGCCGTTTCACGGAGAGGAACGTGACCTGTTAAAGTGAACGATATCCCACCCCGTCCGTGGTTGAACAACAGTTACCCGCAGGTAAGATCTAGGGTAGTTGGCATCACTTGAGAATTAATTTCTCAAGTATCGAAGGATAAGCTGTTACTCGACAGTGTGATAAGCCAGAAAAGAACCTGGCATGACTTCTAACTGATTTTTAGGGTAACTTCTAAGAGGCGAACACCTCTGAGGGGGATGCCAGACGAGGCGGGCGTTTACTTCATGGATATTAGGATGGTTGTATGACTCTTGAGCCTGCTTTCTCCTTAGAAACAATCGATGATTTACCAAATTCTCCCCTGGTAAATCAATACTCACAAATTTATCTCAAAAATGAGGGCGAAAAACTGTTGCTTGTGTTACCTACTCAAGCAGAAACTAATTCGGAATTACCTTGGTCGGAAATTTGGCAAGAACTCAAACATTTGTTACAAGCCAAAAAACAATCTTTGATTGCCGGTACTAAGGTGTCTTTAGTAGCTCGCGATCGCCTGATTGATGCCCGACAGTTACAGACTATAGCCGAAACTCTCGATGAAGTAAAATTGTGCTTAGAAACAGTTAGTACCAATAGGCGACAGACGGCAGTGGCAGCCGCTACTAGTGGCTACTCGGTGCAACAAACAACAGCACAAGAATCTCTAAAAGAGAAGTCGGATAAATCCCCTGCAATACTAGCTGAACCTCTTTATTTACAGACTACGGTGCGTTCTGGAGTAGAAATACGTCATCCGGGGACGATCGTGATCTTTGGAGACTTAAATCCGGGAGGTAAAGCGATCGCGGCTGGAGATATTTTTGTCTGGGGCCGTCTGCGAGGAGTTGCTCATGCTGGAGCGCAGGGTAATCGTCAGTGTCGAATTGCCGCACTCAAAATGGAATTTACTCAACTGCGTATTGCCGATGCCGTAGCAAGAGCTCCTAAAATAAGACCGAAGCGTTTAGTGCCAGAGTTAGCTTTTGTGACTACTGACGGAATTCGCCTGGCAAAAACCCTGGATTTTAGTAAAAACCATGTTTTTTCATCGCCACAAGGCGGTTGGGTCGATAAAAATCAACCAAAATAATTACAGCTACTAATTGCCATATGAGTCGTATAATTGTGATCACTTCTGGAAAAGGAGGAGTGGGTAAAACAACTACCACTTCCAATTTAGGAGCAGCATTAGCCAAAAACAATCGCACGGTAGCCCTTATTGATGCCGATTTTGGCTTGCGGAATTTGGATTTGTTGTTGGGTTTAGAAGAGCGAGTTGTCTATACAGCGATCGATGTTTTGGCTGGGGAGTGTCGTCTGGCCCAAGCTTTGGTAAAAGATAAACGCCTTAAAGGATTAGTCTTATTACCTGCGGCACAAAATCGCAACAAAGAATCCGTTCAACCAGAACAAATGAAGAAAATAGCCACCGCTTTGGCTAAAGGCTACGATTATATTTTGATTGATTGTCCTGCGGGTATCGAACTGGGCTTTAGAAATGCCATTTCTGCTGCTCAAGAAGCTTTAATCGTTACTACCCCGGAAGTTGCAGCGGTAAGAGATGCTGATCGAGTCATCGGTTTACTAGAAGCTGAAGGGGTTAATAAAATCAGTCTGATCGTCAACCGTGTCAAACCAGCAATGGTAGAGGGCAATAAGATGATGAGTGTGGAAGACGTGCTAGAACTACTGGGTGTTCCGTTAATTGGAGTCGTTCCTGATGATGAAAAAGTTATTGTTTCTACCAACCGAGGCGAACCTCTAGTTCTTGGAGAAGAAGACTCCCTACCAGCAACAGCTTATGACAACATTGCACGGCGTTTAGAAGGAGAAAAAGTACCATTTTTAGATTTAATGGCAAATCAGGGAAATATCATGTCTCGCTTGCGTCGTATTTTCGGTGGTTGAGGGAGTGGAATAAAATTATTGTTTTTAGTTTTTCAATAAATAACAAAATTGATGTTTGTTCTCAGACATATGCAGATAACTTTTACTCATGATTAACCAAATTCTGGAAATGCTTTTCCCTTGGAACACTAATAGTAATAGCCGCGATCGCGCCAAAAGCCGTTTAAAATTAATCATAGCTCACGACCGAGCTAACATTAATCCAGAAATGATGACTTCGATTCGAGAAGAAATTCTCGATGTGGTAGCACGCTATGTTGATGTAGACCGCAACGAGATGGAATTTTCTCTATCTCAAGACCAACGTATTACTGCTCTGACAGCTAATTTCCCAATTCGTAATGTTAAGCGGTTGAATACTCTGAGCGATCGCTCTAGTGCCAGTGAACCTTCAGAGGTACTAAAATCTCAGGAGTTAAATTTGACCGAGCCAGATACGGATTCTAATAATGCTAGTTCTGACAAGCATTAGTCTTGTTGCCAGATTGCGACAAAATTTTTCTACTGAGTAGAGAAAAGTCTTACCGATAAAATCATAATCCATAGAAATTTAAGGTTAATAAATTCATAGTTACAAAAGCCAATCTTAAATGAATTTATACCTTATTCTCTGGATTTTATTTGTTTTATGGGTTAATAAATTTAAATTGCTAACTTTTAATTAGTTCAAAACTGGCTAAATTCAACTTTGGTAGTAAACATTTTTTATGTTTTTTTAAGCATTATTTTAGTAATACTTATCACAATTTAAACTATTGAATTACAAGTCAGGAAATACAATATAAAAATCAGCAAAATTACAAAATTATATTTTATGCCTAGCAAGAAAGTACACGTCAAATCTTATCGAGTTAAAGCACACGATCGCACTATTCACACTAGAGTCTATAAATTTGTCTGTGTTGGTTGTAACCAAAAAGTAGAAAGGGAAACATACGCCACAGTTTGCCCCGCTTATGGTAATCAGTGTAAGGGAATCAAAGCTAAATGTCATCGTTTTACCAAAAGCCTATAATCAAAAAATCGTCAAAAGTTTAGATTATGTGGTTAGAACCTCCTGCCAAACCATCCCAAAACACAGAACAAGCCTTAGTCGAATTAGCTAATTACTATCGCCAGTTAGTAGTGTATCATCAGCAATCAGCCGCGATCGCTGCTTCGCAATTAGCACAGATTGAAACTTTACTCAATCCCAGTTTGACTAGTAGTCCCACCTGGCAGTCTATTCCTTTCAATTCTGTAGTCAATCCACCAGAATTAGTAGCTGAATTAGCAACCGAACGTAAAAGTCTACCTGAAAGACAACTTCCCACGCCAGAAGAATTTGTTAAAAGCATTCAATCGATTTTGGCAGTCAATCGCGGTAAAATTTTGCGTTTGGATTATTTAGTTCTAGAAATTGCTGAAAATTATGGTTTTCCTCCATCGCAATATCCAGCACTCAAACAACAACTCAAGCAAACTCTAGACAAAGGAGAACATCAGGGTCTATGGGCGAGTATTCCCGATTCTGTCGATTGTTGGACTCTCGATCTTCAAGATTTTCCTGATTTAGTGCCACAATCTCTGAGTAAATCGAGATCGACCAAAAAAAGCAAAACTAAAAGGTCTTCTCGTGCTGCTTACAATCGTTCTCGTCTGCCCAATTTAGGAAGGATGAAAGAATATGAAACCCTAACAGCAGCGATCTCTCAATGTCTGCGAGAATATGCACCCCAAACGGTGGATGCTCATCAAGTTATGGACTGGATTTATCCCGATGGATTGTCGGATAAAGTTAGAAATAAAGCTTATCAAGCAATTAGCGATGGTCTGAATAAAGGATGCAGTCGCAAACACTGGGAAAGAGCCGAAATTGGTTGGTACTATTTGGATGAGTAAAAAATAACAGAGATTAATCTCAATTAATTCTTTAAATTTAATCTTTTCCAAGTTAATTTGTTTTGAGTTTCATTCCAGTGCCAATGGACAAATTGGGCGGGTTGTCCGACTTTTAAACCAGATAGAGCGATCGCTTTTCTGGGAGCTTCTGTCGCTAAGGCGATCGCTTGTTCTAAATCGCAAATTCCCCATTCCACTAGATTGTTGACTCCTGTTAGTAATGGCAGTGTCGTACCCGATAATGTACCGTCGGGTAATTTTGCCGTACCGTCGGTGACAATAATTTTTCTAGCATCCCAAGGATACACGCCATCTGGTAACCCAATAGGTGCTAGTGCATCACTGACGAGAAAAACACCTCGGTCATAATTACTGGCATGGAGTAAAATTTTAATCATTGTTGGACAGACATGATTACCATCGGCAATTAAACCACAATATATATCGGGATTGACAATTGCTGCCCCCAATAATCCCGGCTGACGGTGATGTAAACTAGGCATAGCATTAAAGCCATGAGTAACCATTGATGCCCCTAACTTAAATGCCATTTGTGCTTGTTCTTCTGTGGCTAAAGAATGTCCCAAACTAACAACAATTCCACGCCCAATTAAATAATTAATTGCCGTTTTTGTGGTATCCAACTCAGGAGCAAGAGTAATTATTTTGACGATCTCACCATGGATATCGAAGATCTTTTGAATATTATCAATAGTTAAAGGTAATAAATATTCAGCTGGGTGTGCGCCGCGCTTTTCATAATTGAGAAACGGCCCTTCTAAATGTACTCCTAAAACAAGAGCAGTATTTTTGGCATTTTCTTGAGTTTGAATAAACTGAGCTATAACTGAAAGCGATCGCCTGATTTTTTCAATACTGGTAGTGACAATTGTGGGTAAAAATCCATCGATTCCTTGTAACCACAAAAACTGACAAATTTCTCTAATTTTAGCCAAATCTTTGAATTCTAAAGCGTTAAAAGCTAAACCTAAACCACCATTGATTTGTAAATCGATTCCCCCTAAAGATAGCCAATCTCCTTGTAGATCGATAACTCTTTCTTGATTATTAATGTTAAATAGACCACTAGTTTTAGGTGTGATCGCTGTAATTTTGTGTTCTGTATCCAGTTCAATATTTTGTAGTGCATTAAATCCAGGCAGACGAGCATTAATAATTAACTGATGATTTGCCATATTAAGTACCTAAATAATATAAAAAAAATCTTAAAAATTTTGAATTGTAATTTCTGCATCATTGAGATTTGTGAGTTGCGAGAAAATCAAAGAGTTAATTAAGGAATGAATCTTTAACTCTGAAACTGCGTTAGCTTTTTTAATAGAGGTTGCCACAATAGTCAGTAAATTCAACCATTAACTATTTTTGTGCCAGACAGCCCTCTAAACAGTAACCAGATTTTTCCAACAGACTTCTAATTATGACAAAAAGAACTTTCGGTGTAATTGGTTTAGCAGTAATGGGTGAAAACTTAGCCCTGAATGTAGAAAGTCGCGGCTTTCCCATTGCTGTATATAATCGCACTGCTGCCAAAACCGAACAATTTATGGCAGAAAGAGCTACAGGTAAAGATGTTGTCGCCGCCTATTCCCTAGAAGAATTCGTCAACGCCCTAGATCGTCCTCGTAATATTTTGGTAATGGTCAAGGCCGGTAAACCAGTAGATGCGGTGATCAACCAACTAAAACCCCTACTCGACAAAGGAGATACGATTATAGATGGCGGTAATTCTCTCTATGAAGATACAGAAAGACGTACTAAAGAACTAGAATCTACAGGACTGGGTTTTGTGGGGATGGGAGTTAGCGGTGGTGAAGAAGGCGCGCTTAACGGCCCTAGCTTGATGCCAGGAGGAACAGAGGCAGGATATCGAGATTTAGAGCCAATTCTGACTAAAATTGCCGCTCAAGTGGATGATGGCCCTTGCGTGACCTATATTGGCCCTGGGGGTGCCGGTCACTATGTCAAAATGGTACATAACGGTATCGAGTACGGCGATATGCAGCTAATTGCCGAAGCTTATGATGTACTGAAAAACGGAGTCGGGTTAACAGCAAACGAATTGCATCAGGTATTCAAAGCCTGGAACGAAACCGAAGAGCTAAATTCTTTCTTAATTGAAATTACTGCTGATATTTTTGACTATTGCGATCGAGAAACTAACAAGCCTTTAGTTGATTTGATCCTCGATGCAGCTGGACAAAAAGGAACGGGACGTTGGACGGTAACGAGTTCTTTAGACTTGGGAGTACCCATACCGACAATTTATGCAGCAGTAAATGCTCGCGTGATGTCCGCTTACAAAGAAGAACGAGTCGCTGCATCCAAACAAATTAGCATACCTACAGGCAGTTTTAACGGTAATAAAGAAGAATTTACCGATAAAGTTAGAGACGCTTTGTATTGCTCTAAAATGTGTTCTTATGCTCAAGGAATGGCACTTTTGAGTAAGGCATCGGCAGAATTTAACTACAATCTGAATTTGGCTGAAACTGCTCGCATTTGGAAAGGTGGTTGCATCATTCGCGCTGGTTTCTTAGATAAAATCAAAAAGGCATTCAACGACAATCCTAACTTGCCTAATTTATTACTTGCTCCCGAATTCAAGCAATCTATTTTAGATCGTCAGGAAGCATGGCGAGAAGTTTTAATGGTTTCTAATCAGTTAGGTATTCCCGTTCCTGCTTTTAGTGCTTCTTTAGATTATTTTGACAGTTATCGTCGAGCTAGTCTACCTCAGAATCTCACTCAAGCACAAAGAGATTATTTTGGCGCACATACTTACGAACGAACTGATAAAGCTAGAGGTGAATTCTTCCATACAGAATGGACTAAAGTTCCGGTAGAAGCATAAATTTTGATTTTGTAAAAACAATGAAACCCAATCGATTGAGTTCGGTTGGGTTTTTGATAGTTGTTATGAACTACGCATTTCCGCTTCGCGCTCGATTAGGGACTGCCGCGCTTTACGTTCAAAGTTGACAGACCACTATTGGCCCCCAACAGTTTTAGAGTTTCAAGAGCAGGTTTACTTAGCCCAGTGACACCCTGAATATTCATTCCTTCGTATGGATTCTTAGGTTTTAAAGTTTTCAGGCATTTACCGCTATTGACATCCCAAAGTTTAATGGTTTCGTCTTCGCTACTGCTAACTAAGGTGCTACCATCGGGACTAAAAGCAATTGAATTGATCAAAGCCTTGTGACCATGCAAAGTCTTAATACATTCTCCATTGTTAATATTCCACAATTTAATATTGTGATCTTGATCATAACTAACAATTGCCTGACCATCCTTGCTAAAAGCAATTAACTGCGAGTGTCCCATCTCATCTCTTAATATTCTTTGACATTTGCCAGTATTAATGTCCCAAATTCTTATGGTCTGATCTGCACTAGTGCTGACTAAAGTTTTATTATCTGGACTAAAGGCAATTGACCAGACCCAGCTATCGTGTCCTTTTAAAGTTTTCAGACACTCCCCGCTGTTGACATTCCATAATTTAACTGTTTGATCGAAAGAAGCACTAGCTAGCATTTGACCTTCATAATTAA
Source organism: Pleurocapsa sp. (assembly GCA_050330335.1). Taxonomy (GTDB): domain Bacteria; phylum Cyanobacteriota; class Cyanobacteriia; order Cyanobacteriales; family Xenococcaceae; genus Waterburya. Next base: position 39,114 of record JBHJNX010000059.1, read on the forward strand.
GAGCAATTGACCAGACCTCAGCTTGATGTCCCTGTAAAGTTTTCAAACTTCTAGCACTATTAATATTCCACAGCCTAATTGTACAATCTTCACTGCCACTTGCTAGTATTTGAGTATCAGGAATAAAAGCAACCGAACGCACTGCGGCTTCATGTCCTATAAAAGTGTTGAGTATCTTCCCAGTTTTGAGAGCCCAGAGTTTTATAGTTTTATCTCTACTACCACTAGCGAGAAGATTGTGCTGAGGACTCATAGCAACCGATAAAATCCAATTAGTATGTTCGTGAAGAGTTTTTACTATTTTGCCAGTTTTAAGTTCCCATAAACGCAATTTTTGATCGTGACCACCACTAACTAGGGTTTGACCATCGGGGCTAAAAGTAACTGAAAGGGCTTGATTGCTATATCCGTGCCAAGTTTTAACACATTGATAAGTCTTAACATTCCATAGCTTTACAGACTGATCGTAACTGCCACTAGCTAAAACATCACCTTGAGGATGAAAAGCAACTGAATTTACCATATTAGAATGACGAAAAACTTTCAGGCATTCCCCTGTAGCTAGATCCCATAACCTTACTTTTTGACCAATACTGCCACTGGCAAGAAGATTGCCTTGGGGACTAAAAGTGACAGAGAATATCACATTTTTGTGTCCTTGAAAAACTTTAAGACATTCCCCTGTAGCTATATTCCATAACCTTAATGTTCGGTCATTACTGCTACTGACAAGGGTTTGACCATCAGGACTGAGGCTAATTGAACGTACTCCGTCTTGATGCCCTTGTAAAACCTGTTGACAATTTCCTGTCTCAATATCCCAAAACCTAATGCTACTGTCTTGACTACCGCTAAAAAGTTGATGTCCATCTAAACTAAAAGTTACTGCTAAAACTTCATTTTTATGCCCCTGGAAAAGTTTAATACATTCACCTGTACTAACATTCCATAATCTTGCCTTACTATCATCACAGCCACTAGCTAAGGTTTCACCATCGGGACTAAATGCTACCGACCATACTTCTTGTTCGTGTTCATCTAAACTATGAAGACATTCAGCATTATTTACATCCCACAATTTTGCCGTACAGTCACAACTTCCGCTAGCTAGGGTATGACCATCGGGGCTAAAAGCTAGGGAAACGACCCAACCATTATGACCCTGAAACCTACGAATTATTTGACCATCTTGTACTTGTCTGAGAATAATATTTCCTTTAGTATCTCCTGCCGCTAAATATTGACCATCGGGACTAAAAGCTACCGACCAAATTCCTCCAAAATTTTCGGCAAAAACTGACTTAGACAAATCCGAGTTGCGAAAATTAACATCGTGTAATTGCTTCTGACATAAATCTGCTTGCCAAACACATAAATTAGAAAAGTCATAACCAGTTAAGTCAGTTTCCATCTGACAAAACAGATTAATAATATTTCCTGCTGTATAACACTTTTTTAATGGCGATCGCTCTTGGATTGTTGCTAAAATTTGTCTTAAATGTACTTCTAAATCTTCTTTACTGTTGAAGACGGCTAAAAGTTCCTTAATAATTGGCTGAAGAATGAGACGAATTTGATTGTCCCTCAGATAGTCTTTGGCAGTCGCTTTGATCAGAGCATGATCTCGAAATAATACGGGTTGCTGACTAGCAATCTCTTCACATACTATTTCAATCACTCGGTTGGTAACATATTCCATCACTACAGGCTGTTGTGTAAACTGAGAAGCATTTTTTTCGATTAGAGAACGTCTCGATAAAGACTCAAGTGCTTCTAGTAATTTTATTGGCGATACTTGCAAGACAAAATCTTCTCGCAATTCGGTAAGGGAGATTGGCTCACGGGCGATCGCCAGCCAGTACATAATCTTCCGTTCTATACTGGATAACCGTTGGAACTGTTGGTCGAGAATATCGCGAATATCACCAAAAATCGTCATTTCTTGACGTAAAAATGCAGCAATATTCCCCTCAAACAAATCTAGAATGGTTGTGGCAACTACTTTTAAAGCCAGGGGATTACCAACATAGCGATCGCTCAAAGTCTTTAATTCTAATTCCGAGCCAGAAAGTCCTTTCACTTTAAAAATTTCCTGTCCCTCTGTCTTTAAACCCTCTAATTGCAAGGAACGAACTGCAAGTCTTTGTCCTTCTAAGGTAGCTACTTCTTTCGGTTTTTCTCGCGATGTGAGAATAAAGCAGCTATTATGATTTGATTCTCCCAATCGTTTAAACAGTTCTCCATATCCCTCGTAACCCTGACGATATTTTCCCGCTCGCACACCTTGATCAAGCAGGGATTCAGCATTGTCAAGAAAGATCAAACAGCGCATAGAACGGAGATAATCAATTAGCCGCGTGATTCTATCTCCTAACCTTTCAGGTAAACTAGCCTCCGTTTCCTTTCCTTGAGATAAAAATTCGATGAGATTGGCTAAAATTTCGGCAACCGGTGGCGTATCTCGTAGAGATTTCCAAATCATGCAATCAAATTGTCCCTTGATGCGTTCAGCTAACTTAATCGATAAAGTTGTTTTACCAATTCCCCCCATTCCTAGTAGCACTACTAGTCGGCAGCCATCTTTCAACAACCAATGTTCTAAAATGTCTAGTTCGCAGTTGCGTCCAAAAAAATAGTCTACAGCAATAGCTTCTCGCCAATCGTGCCGTATATGAGAATTTTGGTGAGCAAAATAACATTCTTCAGTTAGTTTTAATTTAAAAGCCTGAAAGAATCTTTCTAAAGAGCGTTTATCAACTCGCTCTTTACCAACTAATATTTTCTTAATCGTGTTGATATCTAAATTAGTCAGCTCGCTGAGCTTTTCATAAGTAAACCTGTCGCCATAATTCTCCCGATATTCTAACTGAGTTCTTGCTTGTCGAAGTTTTTCTAATCCTTGGGGTGTAATAATCACACCTCGTCTCCGTTTTTGCTTGAGTTTGCTCATCTCGAACTCTTCATATTTTCCTTCTTAGCAGTTATCACTTAATAAAAATTTCTGATGTTGTGCTGTCCAAGGGTATGGAAAAACAGCACAATAGTTTGAGTAAAATTACTTACCTCGTGAGTAGCTTGGTGAATTAGGATGTTAAAGATACTACATTTTTATATCAAACAAAATAGTTATTTATCTTACATTTTCTCACAATCTTTTGACTTAAGTTCCTTAAAATCATTGTTAAGTAGTCGTGAAAAATCAATGGGATAGTTGAGAAAGACAAAAGACAAAAGACAATAGGGAATAGAGAATAGAAAACAATTATGCTTAGGTATTTAGATAATTGTACGGAATCAGTAAAACGTAACCTAAAAGGCGATAGATAATTGCCAAACAGATAATTTGGTTATTGTTTTAGTTATTATTCCCAAGTTCTTATATATTTTTTTGCTTAAGTTCTTTAAAATCACTGGCAATATTTATACACAGATAGCAAACTTTATTTTAGAAAGCAATGATGAAATTTACAAAAAGCAAGTAATTTTATTAATTATTCTGAGAAATTTACTTAAGTATTATCAATTAAGTAGTGGGTAAGTATTAAGTAAAAATAGGCAAGACAAGGTGAGTCCATTGCTTTTGCGAGAAACTCATGTATCGATTATTAGAATTATTGTGGATATTTTAACGATATGTTGGCAATTAATCACTAAAAACCCTCGATTGCTCCCCGTCATTTTATCTCTCTTACGGACGACACAAGCCCCGCGGGGTTCATAAACTGCGGAACTAAATTCCGCAGACGACCCCTTGCCCTTCGAGGGCGGGGACGCGTCCTTACAAAAATGATCAATAGGTTACTTATAGATGGATATTTTTTTGACACTTGCCATTGTAGTATTGGCTTTAATATGTTTCATTGGTGAATGGTTGCCAGTAGATATTACGGCGATCGCGGTAATGGTTACATTAATGGCTTTAGGATTAGTAACTCCTCAAGAAGGTATTTCTGGTTTTGGTAATTCAGCCACCATTACAGTTATGGCAATGTTTATTATTAGTGCTGGTATTGCCAAAACTGGAGCAATTAGTAATCTGAGTGATGTGTTATTAAATTTGGGTGGTAAGCGTTGCCAACGACAAATTTTAGCCATGGGAGCAATTTTAGCCCCCATTAGTGCTTTTATTAATAATACTGCCATAGTTGCAATTTTTTTGCCTGTAGTCGAACAATGGTGTAAAAAACAGGGTATTTCACCATCTAAACTGCTGATTCCTCTTTCTTACATTTCCATTCTGGGCGGCATGATTACGGTAATTGGCACATCTACTAATGTTTTAGCTAGTGGTTTATCGGAACAGTTAGGTTATGGTGCTTTTAGTCTGTTTCAATTTACCAAATTGGGTTTAATTTCAGCCACCGTAGGTTTAATTTATCTAGTCATAGCAGCACCACGTCTGTTACCTGCTCGTAAAAACCCCAATAACAATCTTCTCACTCAAAGCGATCGCCATAAAGATTATATCTGCGAACTGGTAATTAAACCTCGTTCTAAAATTATCGGTCATACTCTGAGTAGCAGTAATTTACAACGCAAGTTTGATGTAGAAATTTTAGAAATGGTTCGTCACGATTGCCATTTTTTACAACCTTTAGAAGACAAGGTTTTGTTGGCTGGAGATATTTTAATTGTACGAGGTACACGCAAAGATATTTTAAAAATTAGAGATTCACAAGGAATTGACATTCTGTCTAATGTTCAATTTAATGACCGTGTAGCCAGTAATTTAAAAACACACAAAACCGAAGGAATTGCTGAAGTTCTTATTTTAGCCAACTCGACTTATATCGGTTCGACCTTAAGTGATTTAAATTTCTGCCAACGCTATAACGCTATTGTTTTAGCTATTCGTCGGGGAGAAGAATTAGTCAGAAGCCGTCTGAGTCAAATTCCCCTGTGTTTTGGTGACATTCTTTTATTGCAAGGGCCGATACAAAGTCTTGTAGGATTACAAACCAATAAATCAATGCTGGTAATCGATAGCCAAGAATTACCGCCCTTTCGCTTCGATAAAGCTGGTACGGCGATCTCCATTGCGCTAGGAGTCATAGCGATCGCTGCTTTAAATATCTTGCCGATCATGGTTAGTGCTTTAATTGGTGTGATTTTGATGGTTGTCACCGATTGTCTCAAACCCGCAGAGCTTTACGAAGTTGTGCGTTGGGATATTATTTTTCTGCTAGCTGGTTTAATTCCTCTAGGAGTGGCGATGCAAAATTCTGGTGCAACTCAATGGTTGGCAAATCATTTGTTTTTTTTAGGAAGCAATTTGTCTGGTTATTGGTTGTTAACTTTTTTCTTTATCATTACTGCTTTGATTACCGAAATTCTTTCTAATAATGCTTCAGTAGTTTTAATCTTACCTATCGCCGTTGAAGTAGCTAAGAATTTAAATCTCAATCCTTTTGCTTTTATGTTTGCAGTTACTTTTGCAGCTTCTAATAGTTTTATGACACCTTTGGGTTATCAAACTAATACTATGGTCTACAGTGCAGGTGGTTATAAATTTTGGGACTTTATTAAAGTAGGTGCGCCTTTGACAATTTTAATGACTATTATCGTTCCTCCATTAATTATTTTGCTTTATGGTTTGTAGGTATGCTGAAAAAACAAATAATCAAGATGCAAATAGCATCAGAATATGCTTGTGCTTTTTGTGGCAAATTAAATCTTACTTTTGTCGATATAAGCCGAGGTGTACGACAAAAGTATCTTGAAAAATGTGAATTTTGCCGTCGCCCCAATATTTTATATATCAAGGTTGATCAAGAAAGTTTAGATGTACAAATTGATAGCGAATACAAAGATCAGGTGTCATAGAATTTAAATAATTGAAATCATTTAAATTTACTGTTGAATATCTTATATTTATTTGATTTTGAGAAAATATTTTCTTGCTTTTTTGAGTACAAACATCTAAGAGAAATCGCTAAAATTCTATTTTAGAAATACAGTTTTTTATTGACTAAATTTCGTTTTTATGTACAATACTTCATAGAAAGTCGATTATTTTTTTGGCAATTGATACCAAATAAATTTGATTTTTAGCTTTAAAAAATATTAAGTCAAATATCAATTTTTATCTCGAATTACTTGAGGTATCAATTAAATACAATCTATTTTGTTTTCCGAGAAAAATACTATCTTCCATCTAAATGACAGTATTTTTGTTGAACGTAATTTTGTACAACTAATTTTTTTATCAGGAGTAATTAAAGAATATGGGATTTTTAATGATCGGTACTCAGAGATCTGGTTCTAACTTACTACGTTTGATGCTCAACCAAATATCTGAGATAGCTGCGCCCCATCCTCCGCATATCTTGCAACGTCTCATGCCCTTGCTAGCTAACTATGGAGATTTAGAACTAACGGAATCATTTCAAGTGCTAGTTGATGACGTTTGCCGTTTGGTAGAGTTAAACCCCGTACCGTGGGAGGGAGTAAGTTTAAACAGAGAAGAAGTTACCCTGCGGTGTCGGGAGCGTTCTTTGATAGCGATCTTTTGTGCTGTATACGATATTTTAGGGGAAACTTGGGGAGCAAAACAGTGGTGTTGTAAGAGTTTAGCTAACGTCAATTATCTACCACAAATCGATGCTTACTTACCTAATGCTAAATACATATATTTGTATCGAGATGGCAGAGATGTAGCTCTTTCTTTTCAAAAAGCCGTAGTGGGAGAAAAACACATTTTTAATATCGCTCAAAACTGGGCAAAAGCACAACGCCTCGCCATTCAAATGCGCGATCGCCTGACTCCAGAGCGATTTCATAGTGTAAGCTACGAAAATCTCACCGAAAATCCTGAAACTACTCTCAAAGGATTGTGTGAATTTCTGCAAGTGGAATATACTCCAGCAATGCTGGATTTTCATTCTTCAAGTGAAGCATCAAATGCTGCGGCTTCTAGTGCTTTATGGGGTAATGTCACCAAGCCTGTAATGCAAAACAACACTAAAAAGTTTCTCAAGTCTGCTACCGATGAAGAGATTACCATCTTTGAGTTAGTAGCGGGAGATGTTTTAGATGCTTTAGGTTATGAAAGGGTTAAAATTGCCAGAGGACAAGCAATTGAATTTACTGATACGGCAGTCAACAAATTCAACGAGATAAATCAAAGCTTGAAAGCGGCAGTTTTGCAAAAAGTAGACCCCGAAGATCTCAAAAGAAGAGATATACAAGCCAGTCTGCTAGAGGAAATTCAAAATCGTCGGCTGATAGCAGTTTAGTTTCTATCATTAGCGACTTGAGGTTAGTAAAAGAGGGGGGAATCAACTATTTCTTATCCTTCTTTTTCTATCTCTATAACGCCAATATCCCTACAATTACTAGTTAATAATATGATTGATAAAGTAGATCTCGATTACCATGAAGCAAAGCAGCCTCAAGCCAAATCTTTATCTTATTTATTTTGGATTTTTCTCAAAATAGGCAGTACTGCTTTTGGTGGTTTGATGGCTTTAATTTCCGTAGTCGAAAATGCGATCGTCGGACGGAGTAAGCTTTTAACTCACGAAGATATTTTAGATGGGATCTCCTTAGCTACCTGTTTACCGGGTCCTGTAGCTGCCAATGTCATTGCTTATGTAGGGTATCGTATTCGAGGTGGTTGGGGGGCATTAGTTGCTTCGACGGCTGTTTTACTCCCTTCTTTTATATTAATACTGGCTTTAACCATCGTTTATTTACAAGCGGGAGAAATTCCTGCGGTGGAAAAAGCTTTTGCTGGTTTCATCCCTGCGGTAACAGCCATTATTTTCTGTGCTGCGATCAACATGAGCAAAAAAGCCATCAAAGGTTGGCGAGAAGTTGCCATTGCTGTTTTAGCAGCTTTATTTTTGCAAATCATTGGTGGTTTTTATATTACTTTATTAGTAATTATTGTTTCGGGATTAGTAGGTTGGTATTGTTTTCGCCATCAAGTAGCCAAAAAGCTGTCAGCAGAATCTAAAGTTACCGAAACCCCTAAATTATCCTGGCAAAAAATCGCACTACCCCTAGTTATCTTGCTGAGTCTTTTAGCGTTATCACAACTGCCCCTACCATTAGCACAAGACAGTTTAGCCAAACTATTTATTACTTTTTCTGGTATGAGTTTAATGCTGTTTGGTGGTGGTTATGTATTTATTCCCATGATTCAGGAAATAGTAGTTAATAACTATCAATGGGTAACTCAAACAGAATTTGCCAATGCGATCGCTATGGGTCAAATTACTCCAGGGCCAATTTTAATCAGTGCGGCTTTTATCGGTTATGTAGTCCAAGGATTTTTAGGTTCTATTGTAGCCACAGTAGGAATCTTTTTCCCACCAGCTTTATTAATGGTAACTCTATCTCACGTATTAGAGACAGTTAAAAGTTCTGTAGCGATTCAGGCTGCTTTAAAAGGAATTCGACCGGCAGTAATTGGGATGATTTTTACAGCAGCAATTGTTGTCGGACAGACATCTCAAATCCACTGGGTGAGTTTATTAATTTTTGCTGGTGCTATGTTGGCAATCTTGCGCTTGCGAGTAGAAGTAGTATTTATCATTCCCATCGCGGGAATTATCGGTTTGTTACTTTATTAAATTATCTGCCATCAATCGATCGCATTAAAGCACTATCATAACTATTGATATTTCCTTTAAAAGTTACTTCATGCAGACCAAAATCGATACCCAACAACTCAAAGCGATCGACGATAAACTATCCAAACGCCCTATTGCTCTAGATCCGGGAGGATATTATATTATCTATCTAGACCGCGAGGCTGGTTTAATTTGTGCCAAACACTATACCAACAACATCAATGAAAAAGGTTTGGCAGTAGACCCCGCAACGGGTAAAGTAATTGCCGCTAGAGGCAAAAAAGTTGAACGCACCCCTACAGCTACATATACGGGTAGGACGGCTAAAGAATTGTGTGTCAGAGTTATTGAAGAGGCTCAACCCTGTCCCATCACTATGTTAGATCATGCCGCTTATTTGGGTCGTGAATTTACCAGGGCTGAGTACGCACTCATTAGCGGAGAAGAATATATTCAGGATTAATTACCAAATCCCACATACCAGTAGTAAGTGGCCATGGGAATAATGGTAGCCAAAATCAAGAAGCCCACAATCCAAAAAGTTGCGCTACCTCGGTCTGTATCTTCTGCTTTGGTAAAAGTACCTTCAATTTGAACTTCATCATTAATTTCTGGTGCGCCTGGGTCTTCTTGTCCTGAAAGCACTGCTACCAGGCGATCGCTGGCATCGAGGAAAGCCTGGTTGTATTGATTGCCTTTTCTCAGGTCATAACCTATGGTTTCCTTGACGATACTGTTAGAAATTTCATCATTGACCAAAGCTTTTGCTGCTGCTCCAGTGCGGATGGCAACATTATTCGTCAGGGTATCCATCACTAACAGGGTTTGATTAGCTCTAACATCAGCATCTTCATACCAAGTAGCAAAAATTTTATCAGCCAAACTATCAATGGTTTCACCATAATCTAAACGGCGGATGGCAACCATTCTAACTTCCTGACCAGTTTCCCGTGCTAGTTGTTTAAAAGTTTTGTTTAATTTATTTTCATTTGACAGACTAATTTCATCAGCAGTATCTACTACCCAAACATCTTGAGTATTGAGATCGGGTAAATCGTAAATTCCCGTAGCCCAAACAGGATTGCTCAGGCAAAACATAGTAAATACAATAGCCAATCCCGGTACGATTAAATTCTTTAAGCGTGAAGAAATTGGTTTAATTTTAGAGAAATATTGTTTCATCATTATTTATTGCTCTCAATCTTAATTAACTTTAAGATATTACAAAAAAAGCTACTCAGGATAAAATTTTGCTGGCTCGATTTTCACGAAAGTCTTGCTTTTCTCTTCAATCCTTCATTTAATTTAATGAACTTTTTTAACACTGAGCAGCAATTCTAAGATTAGACGACCCTTCATTGCTTACAATATACACTTAAGTTTTTCTATACGCTTTGGCGTTTATATACCAAGGAAACAATAGATTATGGCCGAAAATAGTTTTAAGTATATTGGACCCTATAATGATGATCCTTTTGTCGGACATTTAGCAACTCCTATATCTGCATCTGGTTTTACTAAAGCCTTTATCGGTAATCTACCAGCTTACCGTAAGGGAGTTGCTCCCATTCTGCGCGGTTTAGAAGTGGGAATGGCTCATGGTTATTTTCTGATTGGACCTTGGATTGTTTTAGGTCCTTTAAGAGAAACTGATACTGCTAGCTTAGGAGGTTTAATTTCTGGTCTAGCAATGATTTTAATTGCTACTGCTTGTTTATCAATTTATGGAATTGTTTCCTTCCAAGGAAAACCCACTAACAGTGAAGATTCTTTACAATCTTCTGAAGGTTGGAGTCAATTTGCGGCTGGTTTCTTTGTTGGTGGCATGGGTGGTGCATTTGTTGCTCATTTCCTGATGCAAAATTTTGATGTGGTAGATAGTATCTTAAGGGGTACGATTAACTGATAATCAACTAATTTAATTTAGGGACAATCTTGCTTTTTTGGTGAGAGACTAGCAGCGTAAAACGACAAAGCTTCCTCACCGTTGGTGAACATTACCCTGCCTTGAAAAGACGGGGCTTACATTCACTTCGTAAAAATTACTCTTTAGATAGGAGAATAAAATTATGACAGGTGCATACGCAGCTTCTTTTTTGCCTTGGATTTGTATTCCTGTAGTTTGTTGGTTAATGCCTGCGGTAGTTATGGGTCTTTTATTCCTTTACATTGAAAGTGAAGCTTAATTCAATTGAATTCCAATAGGCTTAACTGTTGTACCACAAATTACCTGGAAGTAAATATTTCCAAATACCTCGATCAATGATTAATACTTCCTAATGTCAAATGCTCTACTTTTTTAGGTAGAGTATTTTTTTAGCGATCGCCAAGATTGGGTAAAATGCGATCGCAGACAAATAAAGTTCCCGAAGCTACACACAAGGGAATAGTGACCAAATTTAGCAAGGGAATACTAATTAACCCTAAACATACCAAACCGAAACTACCGCTTGCGGGTAAACTCTTAAATACGATCCTTAATTTTTTGCGAAACTTCAATCTTCTTCTTTCTAAGCTAGAATCGAGAAAATCTAAACAGACAATAGTAACAGTTAAAGCTAAAGAAACAAGAGTGGAAATTATTGTCCCCACACCAGGAAATAAACTCAAAAGCAATAGGGGAATTCCTACAAGAATAATTAAAACTAATTTTTTAAGTTCATATAAAATTGCTCTGCCTAAATCACTCAAAATATTTATTTCAATAATTTCTACTTTACCAGTCCTAATTTTTTCTAGTTGTTCTGATAGTTGACCGTACCAAGGTGCGCCCAACAAAACACCAAACTGAGTCAATAAAAATCCCGTAGCAACTAATAAAATAATTATCAATAAAAATCTAATAAAAAAAATCAATACTGATACACTATAAGACAAAAATTTCAACCATTGCGGTAGGTCAGCAATTATCTGATTTAACCATAAACTCAAATCTATTTTGACTTCATCTACAAATTGAAATCCCAAAAAAAGCAGCCCACTGTACAGAGCGATCGCCATAATAATATTGACCAGAATTGGCACAATTATATATTTAAACAATCCAGGTTTGTCGAGAAAAATTTTCAAAGCTCTTAAAGGATATGTAGCACCAGCAATAGTGCCAAAACCACCGATAATTTTGATTAGTATTTGTTTCATTAAGGCAAAAAATTAATTTTCTAATATTTCTAATACTGCTTTGGGGGTAAGTTTATTTTTGAACCAAATAACCTTGTTGGGTAAATTAGTAAACTTGACTCCTGCTTTTTCTAAATTGAGTCTTTCCGACACAGCCAAAATTAAGTTATCGGCATCGCTGTTACGAACCTGATAGAATTTTTTTCGGAGATATTCCGGTCGCCAATAGCCGACAATTTCCAGTAGATAATCTCTGCCGTCAGGATGTACTAAGCGAAAATCGGGAATCATCACACTACCAGGAAGAGGAACTAAATCTACTTCTCTTTCCAAACGCCATTCGGTATTAGTTTTTGCCCAACTTTTAGCAAAAGAAGCTTCTAACATACTGTCATAAGGTTTACCTGGGGGATAATGAGTAACGAGATGACAGCGATCGCTCTGTAAACTGAAGACACCTGGTTTAATATTTCCTGAATAAGGATCGCGGTTTTGTAATTTGGCTTGAAGACTCCATTTACTGACGTGAAGCAAGGCAGGAATCATTTTAGCTAATGCTAAACCGTAGCGAGTGCTAGCTTTAAATAAACTTGCTGGGCCATCAATAGTGAGAGTAAAACCAGTATCGGCATCTCCTTCAATGTATGCCATCAATTGAAAGAGTTTGAGATAGCGGAATAGTAGTTTATATTCTCCAGGATCGTTACGATGGGCGTTAATGATCACACTGCTGGCACGATAAAAAATACCCTGTACTTGGGCGAGATTGTAACGATGAATCAGAGATTCGGGGACTGGTGGGTCAAATTGGGTAAAAATGCGGTTTTCTTGTAAATCGGCATATAAACCAGTTTCTATTTCCTGACGGGATACAATACGTTTTAATTCTGCACTGAGATTGTGGGCGATCGCATCTAGAGTTTGACTGCGATTGCGGGGTAACGTGGCTACTTTAGCAGCTTCGGCAAATACTTTTTGTCTTAATGCTAAAGGTTCTAAGGGGCTAATAATTTCAAAGGTAGCAAAACTATTACGCAATAAATGAGCCAATCCCCGTTTGACCCGATAGTCGGGACTATCTCCTTCAAATTCTAAGAGTTTATTGTCTAATTCTCCTTGAGTTTGCCCCAAGCAGTCTTGAAAACAACTAATTAAATTTGTAGCTAAAGCGATGGTGACGTTATCGAGGGGCAGTTTTTTGGGAACGATAGTTTCGCCATTGCGCCTGTAAATTAATAAATCACTCTTAAGCATTAGGTCAAATTAATATCAATCGCCGATAATTAATAACTGATAACTAATTTACTTACTTGTGTATTGCTAGCTACCAACTAAATTTACAGTTAGGTTATCCTAGAAATAGAGACAAAGTATAGGCATAAAGAAGTATATATGGCAAATTCTACTATTTCCCCTCAAAATCAACCACAAAAAGACCAAGAAATTTGGTTTAGTCTCAGAAGGGCGATCGCTAAAAGCTCCGGCTTTCAACGTTGGCAAAAAGAAACAAAGGTTGCCGTCGATGACAATTTAGATACTCAAGTCCGCCGTTACTTAGAGGAAACCCTAGCAACTTTAGCTTATTAATTTAAGCGGGGTCTAGAAACCCCGACTTCAGCGTGGCAAGTCGGGGTAGTTCATACGGTTTTTGACGCGGTTAGATAATTACATCAGATGCATTGTAAGCAGTGGCAATTAATTCTCCTGTACCTTCAATAGCCAGGAAGTTAACTATTTCTTTATCGTGACCTGTCTCTAAATCTGCACTATGGTCTTCTTGAACTCTAATAGCTACACCATCGCTGTTAAGATCTCTATATCTCAATCCAGCAGGGTCTCCATCATTGTAACTGCCCAAGCTGGCTAGTAAATTAGGGGCTGTCTCAAAATCTGCTTCAAATTCAATTGTATTCCACCGATGATTCATTTCTTCGCCAGTAATTCCGGCTTGGAATTGTAAACCGTCAGAAGTGCCGACTCCCTGTTCAATCGCCAGCCAACCTACAGTTTCCTTTCCATGATTGAAGTTACTTAATGCTTCCTCTTTTTCTAAGGCTAATTGGAAACCTTGGTTATTAGTTAATTGCTGACGGGTACGAACAAAAGTATCGTCATTATTAGTTTGTACCTGACTCAAGACTACTGGAGTTTCACTAAAAGCATTGTTGAAACTAACGGTACTCCATGCTCCCAAAGTCGCATTAGCGTCGGTATCCACCGTTCCTACTTGTATGACCGTACCGTCTGCTAATTGCCAATTACCAGCTTCTACAACCATGTAACTGAAGTTTTCTCTCTGATGTAGACCATCCATATATTCAGGCTCTTGTACGTAGACAGAGAAACTGTTATTAGTAATTTCAGTAATTCGAGGGATAGCGACATCTCCTCCATTGTGAGAAAGAGGTAGAGCAAATACTACTGGATTTACATAATCATTACTGAGTTGAATAGTTTGAATATCGTGAGTTATTCCTCTATAAGCACCCACTTCTCCAATTACTCCATTTTTATCACTGGGAGTTTCTGGCTCTGGATTTTCAACAACTTCTGGTATATCAGGAACTTCTGGTGTTTCGGTAATGTCTGGAATTTGATTATTAAAAGGAGGTGCTAGAGGAACTCTTCTTTCTCCACCACCACCGATGGCACTTTCACTACTGTTAGTAACGATTTGTAAATTTTCAACTAAACTGTAATATTCGTTATACCACTGACTGTTGTGATCTCTGGTTTCAAATTTATAACCATAAGTCTCTTCAAATTCTATTTCGGCTTCTTCTTGTAAGTTAAAAGCAGTTACATCCCACGCCGAATCATCAACAACATAAGCACCGTAATCTTGTAAGGCATAAAATAACTTCAAGCCTGGAACGCTACTAATACCAATACTTTCAGGAGTAGCATCTGGTGAAAGTGCCAGTAGCGAACCCATTTCTAATTGAGGATTACTTCCACCATATCTATCAGCTGCATAACTGTCGGCTACTAAAGCTGGCCAGCGATATCCCGGAGTACTGTCTGAAGAATCATAGTAGAGATATTTTTCCGCCCAAAGATTAATCTTGAGTGCGTGTCGAATTGGGTCGTCTCCTGTTAATTCTCCAACTCGAATCGAACCTCCAATACCAGAAAGCTTAGAACCTCCATGGCCTCCTTTAATACCCATGCCATCATAGATATTGTCTTCGCCAAAATACCAACCATATACAGGTCCTCCAACTTCAGTTCTAGCTAAAGGTCCAAGAGAAACAATAGTTTCACCGTCGGGTTGTAAAATAGTCGCTACATTATTGGGAGTATGACCGCCAGAGGCATCGGGGACTATTTTGTCTGTAGGAAAATGAATATAAATTTCATCTTTAGGATTGCCTGTAGGAGAATTAGTGCCAGTAGCGCGATTTCTCCAACTACCAGGAGCATATACTCTGGTTAAAGGGTCGTCTTCAGTTGTTTGAATGAATATTTCTCTGTCGACAGAAGTCATTTCCCCTCTTTCAAGATTGGCAGGGGAATATTGAGCATCACTACCAATGGGCATATTCCAAATTGATTGAGCATCAAAGGGCCAGAGCCAAGGATCGCGAGAAGTAGGGAAAGAATCAGCACTATTATTGGGGTTGGACTGTTCGATCGCAATGGTTTGTCCGTTCAAATTAATTGTGCCGCGATCGTCTCTGGTTTTTAATTCTAGAAGTTCGGCACTATCAAAAGTACGATTTTGAACTAATGAGGCAAATATCGCTCCCTCATCTCCTGGAGAATCATTAGTACTGAGTTGAGAATCTAGATAATGTCCTAGTTCTTCTAGTAATACTTCTGTAGCTATTTGAGAATTTTCATCACTAGAAAATAGTTCTTCACTTAAATAGATAGTATTATTGCCAAATCCTCCGTTGGCTCGTAGTTGAGATGTGGATACTATCTCGATTGTAGGTAACTGCCGGCCATTGACAATATCGCCAATTAATTCTCTGGCTGCTTGGGGTTCCCAATTACCTTCGGAAGCTAGATTGATAGGACCTTCAAAATTAGGATCTGTTAAAAATGTATCTAACTGTTTGATCGCTTGCTCTAGAGTTCCCGATAAATCTAGATTATTTTCATGAATAATTCGGTTGATTTCTGTTATTTGTTGATTATTAGACATAGGAATTATAAAAAATGGTACAAAGCTCAAGCTGATAGCTATTGATACCCCAATGAAAAATTTCTCGATTATCTTCCAGTTGGTAAGAACGGATTTGATGCCGTCGGTGAAAGATATTTTGCTCTTGGCAAACATAGTCACTCCTGATAACTCTTGATTCTTATTAGATTACAAAATCTAGGTTAGTCGAGTTATTCAGAGTCGAGAAGTAATTCGTCATCGGGAGACAAAAATTTCAGATATCGAACAACTGGCTTAATAACCACAAAAGGATAAAAGTCTTGAGTTGTTGTTTATATCAACTTTGTATTACTTAATAAATACTTTATAAAGTTTAAATGAATCGAATTGTGCGATCGTGTAGGATACTTAGTTGCGATCGTGATCGTGATGAAAACGTAAAATCAATTATCTTCAATTACCAAATTTATAAAAAAAAGCAGAGCTAAAGATCTGCCTTATCTGCTTAATATGATATTTTTTTGGGGATTAGGAATTTAAGTTGTTATGTTTTAAATCCCCAATACATAAGCTACTAATAAAATGGGTCAAATTTTTCTGGAAAATTCTGTCCGACTAATTTAGTACTTAGTTATTGTCGAGACTGGGGAACTTTTCGGCAAAGTAGTTATTTAAAAATGTATTGACTACAGATAGAATTACTGGAGCAATAATAAAAGCGAGTATTCCAGCAACTTGAAATCCAGGAACGAATACAGAAGCTAGCCAAAAGCACAAACCATTAATTACTAACGTGAATGCACCCAAGCTGAGAATATTGATCGGTAGGGAGAGTAATGATAAGAATGGTCTGACTCCACTATTAATAATGCCAATTACCACTGCCGCTAGCATCGCTGCTGGAAAGTTAGCTAAATAAACTCCTGGAAAGATAATATCAACAACTAATAAGCTTAACGCAGTTGCCAATAAGGTTAAAAATGCTCCTAACATTGTATTTTCTCCTTAAACTTTGTTTTTGATAGACAACAAGTAAATTGGTAAAAATAAATACAAATTCCTCGGCTTCTAAATTCGATAACCTTGCGAGTTATTGCTTTGGTTTGATTTATGTCCAACTACCACTGAAGAATCTATATTGATGCTCTTATCTTTCCTTATAACGCAAATTTTACACATCTCTTAAAAGATATATTTTTTACTTACAATCGAAAAATATAAAACTAAAATAATCCCAAAATATCTTCCTTGGGATAGAAGCCTAATGAAGTAATTAGATAGAATAATTTTAAGTACGTACGTATAAGTAAAAACAACTTGACAATAAAATTATGAAAATTCTTCAACTGCTAGCTTGTATCTTTGTACCGCCTTTGGGAGTATTTCTCATCTCTGGTATTAGTACCGCCTTGATAATTAACATTCTCTTGACAATATTGGGAATAGTTCCTGGTATCATCCATGCCTTATGGATTTTTTCTAAACAGTCCGAACAAGTCAATGTTTAGTAAATCTCATACAAAAACTAGCTTCAGGCTAATAGTGTTATTGAAGCTCGATTCAATATTGGGATATTTTTGTTTGGCGATCGTCATAATGTAACTAGATTTTTTTGGGTTAAAATTTCCAAATCTAATAAAGCGATCGCTTTTTGGCTGAGAGTTGGTTACTGAAAATCAATAATTGTTAATAAATACTTGCATAGCGTAAGCAAGTATAAATAAAGTTGTCAACCTCTTAGCATTTTTAAAAATTTTAAGTTAGAATTCGCCAAACAACACTGTTAGCAAGACAATTATTCAGCCATGTACGCTCTTCGCCAGCCAAATCCTCCAATTAAATCCCATTCCCGTCGCCAACGCTCTAAACGCCGTAAACTAACACCCGGTTATCATCCTTTAGCCAACACACAAACTCAGATAAAATCTCCAGTTGCAACTGCTACTGTACATAGTTATAAAACTCAACCAATTCCAGTTAAATTGCAAGTATTATTACTATTGCAAAAAACTTCTTTTGTGTTAGCTTTGCTCTCAATGGCTACTAGTTTAGGGCTTTATATTGCTACTGTGGGTATTCCCCAACTTTGGAGTCAGGAATACAAAAAACTAGAAAATTTACAACAACAAGAAAGACAACTAATAGCAATTAACGAAAGTTTAAAATATCAACTTGCCCACGAAGCCAAACAGCAAAATAATAATTTATCACTTCAACAATCTGATGATGCGGTATTTATAACTCCTGCTCCTGTAAATATCGAAAGAAAAGTAGATGAGGAGCATAAAGGAACAGAATTAGTTAAATTCAAGTATACATCTTTAGGATATTAGTTAGTAAAAAATATTAGGTATTAGGTGTTAGATATTAAGTTGGTTTAACTACCTGATTCCGTGTGATTTTTTGCAGGGTAGTTGTACTGTCCTGGCTTTTGCTTGCTTATTTCTCTCCACAAAATCATGACTAAATCTAGATTTAGTAACTCTGTTCCAGTTAACACTAATCGCCGTCAGTATCCAGTAAAAGTCTCTCAAAACTCTCAACAATATCTCAGATTATTTTTGGTCTGGGGAGTATTAATCTTAGCAGCGATCGCTTTAACGTTCAGATTGTATTATTTACAAATTGTCGATCCTGTAATTATCGAACCACAAGCACCTGAATTTTTAATCGGGAAAAAACTATCGGAAATTGCCCGCCGTCAACAAACTGTCAAATTAAGTTTTTATATTCCCCGTCGTCAAATTGTAGACCGCCAGCAAAACGTTCTAGCCACTGATCGCATTACCTATACACTTTACGTTCATCCTCAATTATTTGTCAGAAATTCAATTGAAGTACCTGCATCGGAAATAGCTCAAGAATTAGCTAATATTTTAGGGAATAAAACTGCCGAAGAATTAGAACAAATATTTACTAAACAAAAGTGGGGAATTCGTCTAGCAGAAGATCTACCAGAATCAGTTAAAGAGAAAATTACGCGACTGCAAATTGATGGTTTAGATTTAAAACAAAACTATTCCCGTTTTTATCCTCACCAAAAAATGGCGGCAGAAGTTACAGGATATGTCAATCGCGATAGTACTCGCCGTCCTCAAGCAGGAGTAGAATTTACCCAACATCAACTATTAGAACGTAAACCTATTAGTTGGGAAATGAAACGCAGTTTTAACCGCAATCAACCAGTGTTTCATCCTGGAGAATTAGACCGTGAGCAGAGGCTATTTAACTATGATGATCTCAGGCTACAATTAACCATTGATTTGCGACTGCAACAATTGGCACGTCAGGCTTTAAAAGCCCAGATGGAAAAATACCAAGCCAAACGGGGTACGGTAATTGTCATGGATGTCAGAGATGGGGGGATTGCAGCGTTGGTATCCGAACCTACTTATGACCCCAATACTTACTATAAGTACGATATTGGATTGTTTAAAAATTGGGCAATAACAGATCTTTACGAACCCGGTTCGACTTTTAAACCGATTAATATCGCCCTAGCTTTAGATGCAGGGGTAATCTCTCCCTACGATCGCTTTGATGATACGGGAAAAATTAAAATTGGTGATGCGGTTATTCGCAACCATGACTTCGAGAGAGAAGGAGCGCGGGGAGAGCTATCTCTGGCAGAAATTCTGCGTTACTCTAGCAACATTGGCATGATTAAAATTATCAATCGGATGCAACCTGCTGACTACTATCGCGACCTAAAAAAATTAGGTATCGAAGATAAATTAAATTTTGATATTCCTGGTTACACCCCAGGCAGGTTAAAAGATGAAGTAGAATTTACCGTTAGAGCGATTGAACCTGCTACTACTTCTTTCGGTCAGGGTTTTTCTCTCACTCCATTAAAACTAATTCAGCTTCATGCAGCATTAGCCAATGGTGGTTATTTACTCACGCCTCATGTTGTCAAAGGTTTATCCGATTATCAAGGTTATTTGCATTACTCTCTACCCACTACTAGAAAACAAGTCTTTTCTCCCGAAACTACCAAAGCTGTTTTAGCAATGATGGAAGACGTGGTAGAAGAAGGTAGTGGTGCAGTTTCTAAAATTCCAGGTTACAAAATTGCTGGTAAAACAGGAACTTCTCAAAAAGCCATCCCTCAAGGAGGTTACGACGAAACTGCCAAAATGACCAGTTTTGTAGCTATTTTCCCCTTAGAAGCACCCCGTTATGCCGTTTTAGCCGTAGTAGACGAACCTCAAGGGAAGTACACCTTTGGTTCTACCGTAGCTGCACCCATCGTGCGATCGGTAATTGAAGGTATCATCGGCATTGAAGGTATTCCACCCTCGCAGGAAGAAGAATGAAGAAAAAAGTAATTAGTAATGACCAATGACTCAAATTATGACTCAAACCCTACTAAAAGTCGATCGCCTGAGAGTGGCTTATCCCCATCGATCTGATGTAAAAATTACTTGGGCTGTTGATGATGTTTCGTTTACTCTCAATCCTGGAGAAAGAATGGGATTGGTGGGTGAATCTGGGTGTGGTAAGTCTACTTTGGGAAGGGCAATTATGCGCCTGTTACCAGAAGGTAGTAGGGTAGATGGTACGGTGATTTTTCAAGAGCGATCGGTTTTTGAGTTAGATAAATACTGCTTGCGTCAATTTCGGGGAGAAATAGTAGCCTTAGTTTTCCAAGATCCGATGACACGATTGGATCCTTTAATGACCATTGGTGATCACTGTTTGGAAACTTTAAAAGCCCACCAACCACAATTATCCCGCGCCGCCGCCAAAAAAATTGCTCTGGAGACTCTAGCAACTGTCAAAATACCAGCTAATCGTTGGGGACAATATCCCCATGAATTTAGTGGCGGAATGAGACAGAGAGTGGCGATCGCCCTGGCTTTGTTGCTCAACCCTAAAGCGATTGTAGCTGATGAACCGACTACTAGTTTAGATGTTACTGTCTCGGCAGAAATTTTAGATGAATTAACGCGACTGTGTAGCGAACGAGAAATGGCCTTGCTGTTAATTTCTCACGATCTGGCAACAATTGGGGAATATTGCGATCGCATTGGGGTGATGTACGACGGTAAAATGATCGAGATGGGAGATACTAAATCGATTCTCTATAATCCCCAACAGGAATATACTAAATCTTTAATTGAAGCTGCCCTACATATTCAATCTGTCGAAGAAACAAAAATTACTACCCCTCAAGAGTTAAAACCAATTTTACAAGTTACCAATTTACAACAGCACTTTACTTTAGAAGGTAATTTGATCCAGCAATTCTTTACTAAAGAAAAGCAAGTTATTAAAGCCGTAGATGATATTAGTTTTGCTCTCTATCCAGAAGAAATTTTAGGACTGGTAGGAGAATCTGGTTGTGGTAAGAGTACCCTATCGCGGACGATTTTACAATTATTAAAACCAACGGCGGGGAGAGTAGAATTTTTGGGAGAAGATTTAACTAAGTTATCACCGCAGCAAATGCGAGAAAAACGCCGTCAATTACAAATGGTGTTTCAAGATCCTCATGCTTGTTTAAATCCTTTAATGACTGTAGGTGATAGTATTGCCGATCCCTTGTTGATTCACAAATTAGCGACAAAAGATACCGCCAAACAGCAAGTAGAGCAAATGCTAGCCAAAGTGGGTTTGACTCCCGCAACTGAATATTATCATCGCTATCCCAAACAATTATCAGGAGGACAACAACAACGAGTAGCGATCGCTCGTGCTTTAATTACTAACCCCAAATTAATTATCTGTGATGAACCAGTGAGTATGCTGGATGCTACAGTACAAACTCAAGTATTAGATCTGATGCTGGCTTTAAAAGAAGAATTTAACTTAACTTATTTATTTATCACTCACGACCTTTGGTTAGCCAGATTTTTATGCGATCGCATTGCCGTAATGAATGCAGGTAAAATTGTGGAAATTGACACCACCAACAAAATTTTTACCCAAGCAGAACATCCCTATACTAAGAAATTATTATCTGCCGCCCCGTTGTTGAGTAATTAAACACAGTTATTAGTTTTTAGTTTAAATATTCGATTTAGAGGGGAATTAAAGACTTGGTAGTTTGAATAAAACAAAGCAAAACCCAACAACTTGATAATTGCTGGGTCTTATGTTCAAAATTTAATTGTATTTTGCCAATTATTTTTGAAAATGAAGGTGATCGCTAGTTTTATTGTCGGACAATTATCAATTTCTTTACAACAAGTCTCCCAAGTATTTTGCTACTGTTTGAACGTCTTTGTCTCCCCGACCAGAACAATTTAAGATAATGCGAGGATTACCTGTTAACTGAGGACAGAGTTTTTCTAAATAAGCAAAAGCGTGAGCAGTTTCTAAAGCAGGAATGATGCCTTCTAACTCCGATAACAAACGTAAAGCGTCTACAGCTTCGATGTCCGTAACACTATAATATTCGGCTCTTTTAGTATCTTTGAGATAGCTGTGTTCTGGCCCTACCCCAGGATAATCTAAACCAGCACTAATAGAATGGGCTTCGATAATTTGTCCTTGGGTATCCTGCAATAAATAGCTCATCGCCCCATGTAAAACTCCAGGACGACCCTCTGTTAATGTTGCTGCGTGTTTGCCCGAAATAATACTTTCTCCTGCTGCTTCGACTCCAATTAAACGTACTGTCCCTTCAGGGATAAATTCATAAAATAACCCCATAGCATTCGAGCCACCACCCACACAGGCAATTAAAATATCTGGTAAACCGCCCCATTTTTCTTGACACTGAAGGCGTGTTTCCTGACCGATAACTGCATGGAAATCTCTAACGATCATCGGGTAAGGATGAGGGCCAGCTACTGAACCCAAAATATAATGAGTGGTTTCGACATTTGTTACCCAATCTCGAATAGCTTCAGAGGTTGCATCTTTCAGAGTACCCGTACCTGCGGAGACTGGCTGTACTGTTGCTCCTAAAAGGCGCATCCGAAAAACATTG
This sequence comes from Pleurocapsa sp., assembly GCA_050330335.1. Classification (GTDB taxonomy): domain Bacteria; phylum Cyanobacteriota; class Cyanobacteriia; order Cyanobacteriales; family Xenococcaceae; genus Waterburya. The sequence continues at coordinate 61,861 of JBHJNX010000059.1, forward strand.
AGCTTTTGTCTTTCCATATCTTGAACGCCCATATAGATAATACACTCCAAACCAAAACGAGCGCATACCGTAGCTGTAGCAACTCCATGTTGTCCTGCACCGGTTTCAGCAATAATCCGCTTTTTACCCATCCGGATCGCTAACAATGCTTGAGCCAAAGCATTATTGATTTTATGCGCTCCAGTATGGTTTAGATCTTCCCGTTTAAGATAAATTTCGGGTGTAAAATTAGAACGAGTGTAATGCTGACTGAGACGTTCAGCAAAATATAGTGGACTCGGTCTACCAACGTAATCTTTTAGCAGTCCTTGTAATTCTTGTTGAAAATCCGGTTCATTTTTATATTTGCCATAGGCAGCTTCTAACTCAGCCAAAGCTGGCATCAAAGTTTCTGGAACGTATTTACCACCATAAGGGCCAAAACGACCCAAACTATCTGGTAATTGAGGAGCAGAGCGATCGCCTTGAATAGGAGAAGCAGTCATAAAATATAATTGCGGTCTAAAATTACAGATTTTTTCATTTTACGATAAAGGAGCGTAAAGCCGTGTGGCTTCAGCCCACGGATTTCTCTGCCAGCTAGTTTGACTCGAATCAAGGCGAATGATTAATGCTTTTTTCTGTTGCTAAAATCGACCAAATCTTTGGTAATAGAGTATCTAGTCCATCGCGAGTTACTGCCGAAATTTCCAGAATTTCAGCCGCAGTCAATTCCGACAGTTCTGATTTGAGTAAATCGATAATTTCTCTATCTGCTGCATCTATTTTATTCAGAGCAATAATTTGAGGACGTTCTGGCAAACCTCGACCGTAAGCTACTAATTCCTGTTGAATAGTTTGATAATTACTGACAGGGTCATCAGCCGTAGCATCGATGAGATGAAGCAAAATACGGGTACGTTCAATGTGACGCAAAAAGTCGTGTCCCAAACCCACACCATCAGCAGCACCTGCAATTAATCCGGGAATATCGGCAAACACCGTACCGTCTCCTGTTGGTTTGCGCACTACCCCCAAATTGGGAACAAGAGTAGTAAAGGGATAGTCGGCAATTTTAGGACGCGCCGCCGAAATTGAAGCAATGAGGGTGGATTTTCCTGCATTGGGTAAACCAATAATTCCCACTTCCGCAATTAATTTTAATTCTAAACGCAGACGCTTTTTCTCTCCTTCTAAGCCAGGTAAAGCATATTCGGGAGCGCGGTTACTATTGCTCAAAAAATGCTTATTACCCAACCCCCCTTTTCCACCTTGAGCCACACAAAGAGTTTGTCCGTTAGTTGTTAAATCTCCCAATAATTCACCAGTTTCCGCATCGCTGACCATCGTACCGCAGGGAGCTTCAATGATGCGATCGCTTCCCCTTGCACCAGTACAATTATTCGGCCCGCCTTTTTGACCATTTTCGGCTTTAAATAAACGAGAGTATTTAAAATCTAAGAGGGTTTGCAAGCGATCGCAAGCCACTAAAATTACTGAGCCTCCTTTACCCCCATTGCCTCCTGCCGGGCCTCCTGCGGGGACATATTTTTCTCTTCTAAAGGCAACCATGCCATCTCCGCCTTTACCTGCTTCTACTTCAATTTCTGCTAAATCGATAAACTGCATTGCTTAATTCCTAATAAATAACAACTTTAAGGGCGAACAAATGTTCGCCCCTACCTATAAATTAATTAATTGTTGAATATCTTACTGAATATATTCGCTGATATCTTCGTTACATTCATCAGCTAAATAAGATAACGAACGAAAGCGTAAAGTAGTAAATTGCTCATATAAGGGATTTAGTTTGCATAAAGGGGGAATGTGAGCGATAGTGCGCCCAAATAAATTAATATCTCGCTCAAAAGGACATTGGGGAGGAATGACTTTACAGACAAAACGAGCTAAACGAGGGTCTTTAATTTCCATGTCATCTAGCCAATCTTTGACGGGATGCAGCACATCTGGAACTAATTTACCTTTTTTGTCATGGGGTGGAGTTAGAGGGGATGCTGCTTCAGAAGTGGTTTCTGGTCGATAAAGATTACTTTCTAAGGCTTTAATTGCTTCTACCTTAATCTCTAAAGCATTACTAAACCGATGTAACAGTTCGTATTCGGGAGCGGAATAAACTCCATCGGCGACAGCAACTAATACAGCAGTACGTAGAAAGTTTTCTCCAGTTTCTGGGTTTTTTCCTAATTGGACAGCTAATTCTTCAGGGGTAATTGGTTCTAAATCACTGGCACTGTCAATATTGGCTAGATCTTGAGTCAATTGAGCAATTAACTCTTGTTCCTCTGGGTCATAATGTCCGTCAGCTAAGGCTACTGTATATAAACCCCGCAGCCAAGCAGTAATTTGACTGTCAGTGTAGGCAGATTCAATAATATTACTCATCAGAATTGACATTAATTTGGCTATTGATCTCGTTAACTATCTATTTATATATAGTAGAAGGCAGGAGTATTATTATAGGAATCGAGTTCTATTTTTCCATTATTATTCAAGAAATTAACTTACAAGTCGAAACTAATGGCGATCGCCTTGATCGGTGGTTAGCAGAACAATTAAGCGATTTTTCTCGTTCTAGAGTCCAAAAACTGATCGAATCCGACAATGTATTATTAAATGACGCAATTTGTAATAGGAAAAAAACTAAATTAGTCACTGGCGATCGCCTGAAAGTCAAGATTCCTCCAACAGCTAAACTAGATTTAACTCCCGAAACCATTCCCCTAGATATTCTCTACGAAGACGAACATCTAATAATTATCAATAAACCCGCAGGAATGGTAGTACATCCCGCACCAGGCCATCCTACGGGAACATTAGTTCATGCTTTACTAGCTCATTGCGATCGCCTGGCAGGAATTGGTGGGATAGAAAGACCTGGTATAGTCCATCGAATTGACAAAGATACTACTGGAGCAATTGTAATTGCCAAAAGCGATCGCGCTCATCAAAATTTACAGAGTCAAATCAAAGCTAAAACCGCCAGACGAGAATATTGCGGCATTATTTATGGCTCTTATTCCGAATCTGAAGGAACAATCGATCTGCCCGTCGGACGTCACCCCATTGATCGCAAAAAGAATGCTGTAATTCCCATTGAAAAAGGCGGTAGAGAGGCGGTTACTCACTGGAAAATTTTAGAAAGACTAGGCAATTATACTTTAATGGAATTTCTCTTAGAAACGGGACGCACCCATCAAATTCGCGTCCATTGCAGCCATACAGGTCATCCCTTAGTAGGAGATACTCTTTATAGTTCCAATCGTTCTCTCAAAGTCAATTTATGCGGTCAAGCACTCCACGCCCGTAAATTATCCCTACAGCATCCAGTATCGGGAGCATTAATTGAAGCGATCGCCCCTTTACCTGCTGAATTTATGAAACTTTTACAAATCCTGCGCAAAAGAGTTTAATTTTAGTTAGACTAAGTATTACCAAATTGCGATCGCTCATGATTGAGATAAATACCAAACTTCTAGATCTTCAGGGCGATCAATATCTCTAAGAAGGGGAAGATAGTAGGTATTTAACTTTAAATGATTAGCAATATCTTTAGTTTGCTGAAATACTTTATCCGTTCCCCAAGCAATATTATCAAATAGACATTTCCAGTCAGAATTGAGCAAATTTTCATCAGAATATTGACTCAAGCCAATCGTATAATAACCCCCATCTAGAGCCGCACCCAAAACTAAATTTATTGGTTCTAATTCCATAAATTCTAAAGCTTGAAATGCCTCAGTTAATATTTTTTCATCAATATCAGGACAATCAGTACCAATAGTCACTACTCGGTTATTACCCTGTTGAAAAGCGCGAGCAAATGCCGATCGCATTTTTTGTCCTAAATCTCCTGCAACTTGAGGATAGTAGTATAGATCCTTTCCCAACCAGTCTGCCATTAATTGTTGATCTCCACCAGTAAAATGTACTTCAATAGCTAGATTGTCACGCGATCGCTTTAATTTTCTGGCAGTATTAATGGTGTGTTCTGTCATCTTTTGCTGTAGTTTAGCCGCACCTACTGCTCCCAAGACAGGAATCATTCGAGTTTTAGTCTTACCTGCTTCGGGATAACGACTAAAAATAATTAAAGTTTCCTTTATTTCATTTAACATTTATTAGTCATTAGTCATTAGTAGGGGCGGGGCGTATAAACTCTAGAGGAAACCTCCAGAGACAGCCCCTTGCGAACGGCCGTTCGCCCTTACAGTTATTAGTTGCTAGTTATCTTGCCACTTGCTGTATGGATATTTAGCTAAATTGGCATTATAGTATTTAGGGTCGGTTACTTCGCGGTCTATCCAGTCAGGTAAAATAATTTTCTGCTCTTCAGTTTCTAATTCTACTTCAGCAATAATTAATCCTTGATTTTCTCCTAAAAATTCATCTACTTCCCAAATTAAATTATCTTGAAGAATTTTATATCTTTTCTTTTCAATTAAAGGGCGATCGCATAGAGTATCGAGCATTTCTTTAGCTTCTGCTACAGGAATTTCATATTCAAATTCGGCTCTGGTGCGTCCCTTACTCGCTCCTTTGATAGTCAACCAACCGCGATCGCCAATAATCCTCACCCTCACTGTTTGCTGTCCCACAGTAGCAATATAACCCTGAGAGTAAAAAACACCTGCGGCAAGCGATCGCCAGCCATCTCCTTTAACCAAATATTTGCGTTCTATTTCTTGAGGCATCTTGTCAGTTATCAGTAATCCGTCATCAGTAACCATCAACCATGGTTTATTCTTGCTCGATAATACCGCCACCTAAAAGCATTTCGTTGTCATACCAGACAGCAGCTTGACCTGGGGTAATACCGAATTGAGGTTCATCAAATACCAGACGGAAGCGATTATCTTCAAGAGGAATAATGTTTACAGGTACGGCGGGAGAACGATAGCGAACTTGCACTTCAGCGCGGATTGGAGCAGTAGGCGGGGCAATAGATACCCAGTTAACTCTCGATACAGTACATTCTAAACGTCCACCTGCATGGCGATCGCCGACTATGACGCGATTCATTACGGGATCTAGTTTAACTACATATAGAGGTTCAGCAGCAGCAATACCCAGACCCCTTCTTTGTCCAATGGTATAGTGATGAATTCCGGCGTGTTTTCCCAGTACTTTGCCATTTAAATCGACGATATCACCTTCTTTTTGATTGATATAGCGATCGAGGAAAGTTTGCATCGAACCATGAGCTTCAATCAAGCATAAATCTTGACTTTCTGGCTTATTGGCAGTTGTCAGACCCAATTCATTGGCAATACGTCGGGTTTCTTCTTTAGTGCGATCGCCCAAAGGAAATACCGAACCCGCCAGTAATTCTTGAGTTAGGTCGTATAAGAAATAAGATTGGTCTTTATGGCGATCTACTGCTCTCCATAGCTCATGGCGATCGCTCTCAGGGTTATATTTAATTCGCGCATAATGACCCGTAGCAATTTTATCGCTATCTAATTGGGTGCGGGCATAATCTAACATCGGTGCAAATTTCACTGCTCGGTTACATTGAGAACAGGGTAGAGGAGTTATTCCTGCTTCGTAACCCGATACTAAATAATCGATAATATTAGCTTGAAATACTTCTCGACTATCGACAATATGATGGGGAATCTTGAGTTCTTCACAAATTCTCGCTGCATCTACCATTCCTTCGGAACAGCATTGTCCTTTCCCCTTCATCAACCAGAGGGTAAGACCGATTACTTCGTAACCTTGATGGTGTAATGTAGCAGCAGCGACGGAACTATCCACGCCACCAGATAAGCCGACAACGACTTTTTTCATGGAACTTATACGGTAGTGTAAACTTCTATCAATATTAAGGGTATTTTTTTATAGTAGGTTCGTTATATCTATTATGACAATAAAGTCTCTATCTCTTACAAAACACTCCTTATTGCCTCAATATTTATCTACTTGTGTTGCTCTTACTTTAACTATTTTACTTGCTATTAGTGGTAGTTCCTTGATCATGGTAGCTTTTCCTGCTCCTGCTATTGCTGAAGATGAACCGCAAATTACTGAAGCTTTACCTCCTCCCCCTCCCATTTCTCAACCCAATCAAATAATTAAAAACAAATATACTCCAATTGTCCCCCTAGATACCAATCCTCCTAGTTATAGTAGTGACAGACAACGAGAATATACTTTTAGCGCACCCGATGTACCTTTTGAAACACAGAAAAATCGTGTAAATCTCGGCTATCGGGTGGAAGTTTTTGGCAACACGGAAAGATTACTCACTCAAGTTCGAGACATAGAACCCAAAGCCTTTCAAAAAGGTAGTATTATTCAAGTGGGCATTTTTAGCGATCGCCATAATGCAGAAGATTTAGTCCGTAAACTAGCTATCCAGGGTTTATGGTCGAGGATTGTAGTTAACAACTGATACCGGTGTGGGTTTCACTGGACTAATTCTGAATTAAATTCATTAAACGAACGACGTTTAAGGGTAACAGATTCAGTTCGCGGTAACAAATCGAAGACTTCTCTTAAGACATCATCCATTTCTTCGTAGGGAACTTGTCCTTTGCCGTTATAAACCATTTTCCCCTGTCCGTCTAAGATAACGGTTTGGGGGACAACTCCTTGATAATAGTAGCCAGCTTCTTGAGGTGTATATTCAGATTTGCTTAGAGAATCGACGCTAACGGGAATAATACTAGCAGCACGTCCATAATATTCTTGCAATCGCGAAACTACACCTGAAAACTGTTTGCAATCACTGCTATCGTCAACATAAAATACCATAATCGCAGGTATTTCTCTGTTTAAAGATCCGGCTAAATCGATGCGAGGTGGTACTAAAGAACCATTGCCCGCAAATAAAATAAAAATATTACCTTCATAGCGATCGTCATTAATGTTAGCCAGAGCCGGAGAAATCCACAATCCACACCAGCTAATTAAACCGATAGACAGAGTGATAATAAATAACTTGGTTAAAGATTGCCATAATTTACCAAGACCGCAGTTAAAGATCGATCTTAATTGTTGAATAAAAATCATTTTTTATTTAGTACTGACTTTTAAAAATTTTTGACACGATCTCAAGTTTATCTTTCTTTGGTGGCGAAAAAATTAATGATTACCTACCATCTACTCAGTTAATTAATCATCTAAACTGTTTGAGGTATTCTTTCTATTTGAGCATATCCACTAAACAACAGCATTTTTCCTGCGGTTTCCAGGCGATTTAAACGCAACTTAACTCCATCGAGATTGAAACGGTCTAAATCTACCATGTCGTTGAGAATCTGCCCTAAAGCAATTGTCAGTTGTTTTGACTTGTCTCGTAAATCTGTAGGAACGTCTGCTGCTTCAAACTGAACATTATCAAATTTAATGCGTCTGCGTTTGGCAATTGCCAGAGTACAGCTGAGACTAACGGGGATAATATTATTATCTCCCCAACTAGCTTTAGCTAGTAACTTAACCTTGTTCTCTGGTAATAGCTGTAGTTTGATATCGGTAAAAGATACAGGTTCGCCTCCAGATATGGGAGTTAATGCTTCTGGACTGAGATTTTCTAGTCGCTTTCGGACTAATTCGGCCCCAAAAGATTTGTTGATATCTGCTTCTGATAATTTTACCAGGGCGATCGCCTGAGTGGGTTGCTTGAGAGCAATTTTTCCCTTAACTACCGAACCAAAATCAAGAGATACGGCATCAGTTTCAAAAGACATTTCTGCTGTGCGAAATTCACGGCGAATGACCAAACCACGACCACTCATCGCAAAACTGTCGATTGTACCCTGCAACAACTTACTAGAAGGATTACAACGAACTGCAACTTCTACCGACTCGCTGCGAGTGAATAAGTGACGGATGGTGTTGCTAGCCACAGTATTGAGGAGATTTTCTCCCCAGTCACCGCCTTTGTTATTACCAAAACCAACAAAACCACCAAACATAAAGCTATAAATTGAGCTACTGTTACTTTGTAACAAAATATTAAGATATCGGCAATTAAACTTGTCGATCACTGACAGATAAAATCCAGTCTGTTACCAGCTGATTAACCTGTTCGGGAATTTCATCATGAGGACAATGGCCAGCCTTGAGGTAATACTCCCTTAATTGGGGATAATACTCACGAAATTTTAAACCTTTGGCTCTAGCATCAATCCAAGGGTCGCCTTCTCCCCAGAGCATCAATAAGGGACATTGCATTTTAGGTAACAACACATCGATCTTGTCTCCTTGGGGAGTTCTAAATACGGCATTGAAAACTGCTGCTGCACCCTTGTCACAAGAAGGACGATAAATATCTTCGATTAGTTGTTCGGTAATGGCATTGCGATCGAGATAAACTTTTTCTAAAGTCTTGCGAATCGTAGAACGACGACGTACATACTGAAATAACAAGAAACTTGCCCAGGGTTGCTTGAAAGTCGAACCAATTAACTTGCCCAGATAATTGGGAGAAGATTTTTTCGGCGCTGGAGTTTCAGTATCAGAAAATGGCCCTGCACTATTGAGTAAAATTAAACCAGCTACAGACTGCGGATATTCTGCGGCGACACACAAAGCAGCATATCCTCCCAGAGAATTGCCTGCTAACACTGTTGGCTCACCAATGACTTCAGTAATAAAATCATGAAGTTGTTCCCGCCACAAATTACCGCTATATTCCCGATTAGGTTTGGCAGAGCGTCCAAAACCGAGCAAATCGATCGCCCAAACCTGAAAATGTTCCTGTAATTGAATAATATTTTTACGCCAGTGGTCGGTAGAAGCTCCAAAACCATGAACTAAAAGTAAAGGGGGTCGATGGGGTTGCTTATTGCCACTACGGAGGTAGTAAATAGAGTTTCCCCGCCATTGCCAATAATTGCCAGGAATGGATGTTATCGTTACCAAGGTAGTCATTGGGATTTTGTTTCCAGTAACAATTTCGTGTAAAGTAATTTTAACTTTTATATTATAAATATAAAAAGATATTATAAGGAGAATACTTGTGTCTGTTGGAACTTCTACAATCGAGAAAAGCTCAACATCTACAGTTCGCAAGCCTGCACCCCGCTATCGCGTGTTACTTCATAATGATGATTTCAATTCGATGGAGTATGTGGTGCAAACTCTGATGCAAACCGTAGCAGGAATGACTCAAGCTCAAGCCGTCAATATCATGATGGAAGCTCATACTAACGGTATCGGGTTGGTAATTACCTGTACGTTAGAACACGCTGAATTTTATTGTGAAACCTTATTAAATAATGGCTTAACTAGCACCATCGAGCCAGATGAGTAAAAGTTCACCAATAACTACTTCACTATCTAAAATCGAGTGAAAACTATAGCTTATCTACCCGCACCAGTAAGATTGTTGATATTTACTGGTGTTTTGTTAATTTTATGGTTGCCATTAGCAATTCCTATTTACTTAGAAATCAGACATAACAGCAATTTAGCCACCATTGTTACTATGGCTTTATTGTTTGTCGATTTATTAGGCTTGTGGTATTTATGGGGCAAATATGTTTATCAAGAAGCGAATATATTTACTCGATATGGCTTGAGTTTGACTGCTGCTAATCAAAGGGAATTTTTAAAAGGTTTGGCCATTGGGTTGTGGTTTTGTCTCAGTTTGTTTATTGTTGAAGCAGTTTTAGGTTGGGTAGAAATTGCTACTCCAGAAGTCAGTACGGTTCAAATAGTTGCCGAAGGTTTACTGAGTGCCTTGGGAATTGCTTTGGCAGAAGAATTAGTGTTTCGCGGTTGGATTTTGGATGAATTACAGCGAGATTATGGCGATCGCAGGGCTATATTTTTGAGTGCTTTGTTGTTTGCGGTTTTGCATTTTCTCAAACCCATTGCTGAAATTATTCGTACTTTAGTCACTTTTCCTGCTTTATTATGGTTGGGAATTATTTTGGCGATCGCCAAACAAAGGCATGGAGATCGTCTGGGTATCTGTATTGGCATTCATGGCGGTTTAGTTTGGGGTTACTATATGCTCAATGTCGGGCAACTTATTGAATACACCAATAAAGTACCTGTTTGGATTACGGGTATCGATGGCAATCCTATTGCAGGTATGATGGGTTTAATCTTTTTGAGTATTATGGCGATTGCTTTGTCTCGTAAGTTTTAATGAACAGTGATAGCATGACAGAGCAAAAACTAAAAAATGTTCATTTTACTTTAATTTAGTAGTGGCCAAGGTTGTTGTTGAAAATGTCTGCAAAAGCTATCGCGATCTCGGTGCAGCCAAGGCGCAAAGCGATCGCCCAGAAAGAGGTAAGTCTAATCAGTCTCTCAAGATAGCTAAATCATCTTCAGTTAATGTTTTACAAAATATTAACTTTACCGTAGAAGATGGCGAATTTCTGGTGTTAGTCGGTCCTTCTGGTTGTGGTAAAAGTACTTTATTGCGTTTAATTGCGGGTTTAGAAGAATTGACAACAGGAAAGCTCTGGATTGGCGATCGCGCTGTGAATCAGCTTCCCCCTAAAGCGAGGGATATTGCTATGGTGTTCCAAAATTATGCTCTCTATCCCCATTTAAATATTTACGACAATATTGCTTTTGGACTGCGGCGCAGCGAGAAATTATCCATGTCTGGTACAGTAGATAATTTGTTAGTAGGGATGACTCGTAGTTTACCGAAAAGCTTGCGCTATAGATCTCCCAAAGAAAAAGTAATTGGCGATCGCGTGACTTATGTCGCCAGTTTATTGCAGATCGAATCTCTGTTAAATCGATTACCCAAAGAACTATCGGGGGGACAAAAACAACGAGTAGCCTTGGGTAGAGCGATCGCCAGAAATCCTCAAGTATTTTTAATGGATGAACCTCTATCCAATCTCGATGCCAAATTACGAACTCAAACCCGCGCTCAAATTGTTAAATTACAACGACAATTAGGTACAACTACAATTTACGTCACCCACGATCAAACCGAAGCCATGACTATGGGCGATCGCATTGCGGTAATCAATGGTGGTGAAATTCAACAAATAGCAGCACCCTTAGAAATTTATCAACAGCCAATTAACCGCTTTGTGGCTGAATTTATTGGTTCACCACCGATGAACTTTTTACCAGTAGAAATTCAAGCTCCTCTGACATTAGTACATCGACAATTTAAATTAAACTTACCCTCATCTTGGCAAAAGTATCTGCAACATTATCGAGGGCGATCGCTTGTTTGGGGAATTCGTCCCCAACATTTACATCTAGGAGTAGAAGCTGAAAGCAGCATTTTAGTTACGGTGGATTTAGTAGAAGCTTTGGGGAATGAGACTTATATTTTTGCTCATTTAACAACAGATAACAACACTACTCTTACTGTCAGTCTTCCCCCAGATCGAGCGATCGCCGTAGGTGATTCTGTTTGGTTAGCTGTAGATCTAGGTAACATCCATCTATTTGCAGTTGATAGTGGGCAATCAATTATCTACTCTTAAATATGTAAGCCTCACGGGGGACACTAGGATCTCAACGCCCCCTTACAGTTAGCAACTAGCAATCAAAAATAAATCAATAATGAGTATTAAAACACCAGATTGGGTCAAAAATGCTGTTTTCTACCAAATATTTCCAGATCGCTTGGCTAAAAGTCAACCTACCCTAAAAGGACAGTGGCTAGCATCAACTTATGAAGGTTGGGATGCCACACCCAGTTTTCAAGGTTATAAAGGCGGTAATCTCTGGGGAGTAATCGACCAACTAGATTATCTTCAAGACTTAGGCGTTAACGCTATTTACTTTACCCCGATTTTTCAGTCTGCTTCTAATCATCGCTACCATACTCACGATTACTATCAAATCGATCCTATGCTTGGAGGCAATGTAGCTTTTGAAGCATTAATTGAAGCGGCACACAAAAAAGATCTCAAAATAGTTCTCGATGGTGTATTCAATCATGCCAGTCGCGGCTTTTTCTTCTTTAACGATATTCTGGAAAACGGGCCTCATTCTCCCTGGCTAGATTGGTTTATCATTCACGATTGGCCCCTATCAGCATACGATGGCAGTAAACCCGCTAACTACGAAAGTTGGGTTAATAATCGCTCGTTACCCAAATTCAATCATGATAACCCCCAAGTTCGAGAATATATCATGCAAATTGCCGAATATTGGCTATATCAAGGTATTGATGGCTGGCGGTTAGACGTACCAAACGAAGTAACCACTCCCGGTTTTTGGCAAGAATTTCGCGATCGCGTTAAAGCTGTTAATCCCGAAGCCTATATTGTCGGGGAAATTTGGTGTGATGCTTCTCCCTGGCTAGATGGGACGCAATTTGACGGCGTGATGAATTATCGATTTGCCGAACCTACTATTGCCTTTACCGCAGGCGATCGCTATTTACGCCAATACGCTCAAGAAAACCTCGAACCCTATCCCCCTATTTCTGCCACAGAATATGCAGCTAAAATGGATGCCTTACTCAAACAATATGACTGGGAAATACAACTAGCTCAACTTAATTTATTAGACAGTCACGATACCTCCAGATTATTAACGGCCGTGGGAGAAGACAAAAGCAGTTTTATGTTAGCCAGCTTGCTGTTGTTTACTTTTCCCGGCGCACCCAGTATTTTTTATGGGGATGAAGTTGGTATATTGGGCGGCAAAGATCCTGATTGTCGTCGTGCTTTTCCCCAACCAGAAAATTGGGATATTAATATTCTCAAAGAGTACAAACAATTAATCGCTCTGCGTCATCAATACCAGGCTTTACGTACTGGTGCTTATCACATTCTCCATGCAGATAATTCTATCTATGTTTTTGCTCGTGTTGTAGATGATGCAGAAGTTATCGTTGCAGTGAACAAGTCTACTCAACCAGCTACAGTTATTTTTCCCGTACCTCAATTAAAATCTCAACCAGATAAATTAGTTTATGGTGAAGGTCGAGTAGTTTGGCATATCCTAGCTGAAAAAAATGATTTAGAAATTACTCTAGCTCCTCGTAGTGGTTTTATTATCGCTGAATAACTTAAGTAGGGCAGACAAATGACCAATAATCTTTGGATTACCGGAGTGACTCGCACGGGAAAAACATCCCGTTTGATCGATGAGTTTGGCAACTGGGTAAGAAGACGATTAATAGAACATCGGGGAAAGTTTACAGCGAAAGCTGCTCCAGAAAAATTGGCAACGACGGTTTTAGTGCTGGCTGCCAATAATAATAATCGGCGGGAATTAAATGATCGCACTGTTTGGGCAATAGAAGGTACTTATCCGGTGATTTGTAAGACTCCTGTGGGTTTTATTACCGATGAGGTCAGGTTATTTTTCCCCTTGTTGTTTGAGCAATTAAACCTCAAGGCTCAGTTTCCCCTGAGATTGCGCCCCGAAACCGAACAGGAATTAGCTACTAAATTATGGCGGGAAGCACCAGACTGGAAGGAATTGTGCCAACTAGATAACGAATATCGTTTGGTACGTCAGACTTTAGATCTATTGCAATTAGCAGGAGCTAGTGGTATTCCTGCTGAAGATATTACCTTTATTTTGCAACAGGGGTTAGGTGAGCGATCGCTAGGAGAAAATCAAAGCCACCTGTGGAAGCGCAGGGGAGAACTATTATTATTGTGGCGTAACTGGTGTTTAGACCGAGGTTTACTCAGCTATGGTTTGATCTACGAACTTTATTGGCGTTATTTATTACCCAATCCCCAATATCAACAACATTTAACTCGTCGCTATCGAGCTATTTTCGCCGATGATCTAGATGACTATCCCGCGATCGCCCGTGACTTATTTGACTTACTCTTAAATAGGGGGGCAAAAGCCGTATTTACCTATAACCCCGATGGTCAAATTCGCCTGGGATTGAATGCCGACCCCAATTATCTCAAAGGTTTAGCTTCTCGCTGTCAAGTAGTTAAATTATCTCAGCCAGTATCTGATAGTTTGGGGGTAAATTTTGCTGCTACTGCCGTAGAATTAGTTACGGAAAATGCCTATTTAGTTACTTTTCCCGACGCAATTCAATCTTTACAAACTATTTCTCGTGCTGAATTGTTACGACAAACTGCCGAGATCATTATTCAAGGAGTTAAACAAAAAACTGTTAAACCAGAAGAAATCGCCATTATTGCCCCAGGTTTGGATGAAATTGCCCGCTATAGTCTAATTTCCATCCTCTCAGCTAGCGGTATTGCTATCGAACCCATTAATGAACAACGTCCTCTAATTAGCTCTCCTTTGATTAGAAGCCTACTAACCCTACTGGCTTTAGTATATTGCGACTTAGGACGCTTAGTAGACCGCAATGCGATCGCCGAAATGCTGACCATTCTCAGTCAAAAACCCCAAGCAGGTAAACTGATTCCCGCAATCGATCCAGTCAGGGCGGGATTAATCGCTGATTACTGCTATCATGTCGATCCAGAACGCCCCTATTTATCCCCTATTGAAACCTTTCCCCGTTGGGATCGACTGGGACATCAAGCTACTACTGCCTATTTAAAAATTAAACAGTGGATCGAAGCTAGTAAAACCCAACAACAAGAACAGGCGTTCTTAACTCCAACTATCTTATTAGACCGAGGGATTAAGCATTTTTTAGATCATGGCCTTTATCTATCAAGCGATCGCCTGTCGGTATTGCGAGAATTAATAGAAACTGCCCAACATTTCTGGGAAGTAGACCGCAGATTACGTCAAAATGAACCCAGTTTTCAAACCCAAACAGCTACTGTTGCCCAATTCATTCAATTATTACGTCGCGGTACAATTACCGCCAATCCTCGCCCCCTGCGCCGATTTCCCAGTTTACGAGGTGCAGTTACTCTAGCTACTGTCTTCCAGTATCGCTCCTTGCGAACATCTCATCGTTGGCAATTTTGGTTAGATGCTGGCTCTCCCCTTTGGGAACAAGGTGGTGCAGCCACCCTATTTGCTGCTCCTCTATTCCTCAGAGAATGGTCAGGAAAACCCTGGATGCCCGAAGATGAATATGAAATGGATAAACAGCGTTTACAGCGTATTTTAAGAGATGTTTTAGCTAGAGCCGAAGAAAAAATAATTTTCTGTCACAGTGACTTGGGGGTTAACGGTACAGAACAAATGGGACCTTTACTCCCCCTAGTCCAAGCCTCGCGGCAGTTTGTCGAACCACAATGGGGCAAGAAAGCAGGCCTGTCTATTTAATTTTTTTTCTCAAAAGTACGATCTTAGTTTGGGAATCAACCTAAAGTTAAATCTCTAATTAACTGTAGTCGAGATTCTAGATATTGTTTGAGATTATTTAATTCTTTAGTAGGTACTGAGCGATCGCGATCAAACTGTTCTGTCAGCCAATTAACTAAGTCAGCATCGTCTAAATGGGCAATAGTGTTGGCTGGAGTGCGATCAATAGTTTTCCACAGTTCGTGTAATCTGGCTGGAGAGATGGTTGACATATCACTGATTCCTCAAATATTTGGCAATCTTAATATTTTTTTTATTTTTGCCTGTTCCAATTCTAGACCAATATCATCTTAAAGCAAATAAAGTTCTTAAATCTTTAATAGTAAAAAACCAAAAACATTCGACGTATATCTCAAGATAAATGTTAAATAAATGTTGCAATTATTAAATTGATGAACTCTTAACTAATTTATCATTGCCGTTATCTAAAAAATTATTACCGTACAATCTAATCTGTCAAGATATATCTTTTAGTTCAAAATATTATTGCTAATTGTTAATTTAATGAGACCTATGATAATTAATTTATATCAGTGAATTAGCAGTCGATAATATTTAAGATGATAATTTAAACTGTGGCAAAACAATGACCAAAAAGCTGGTATTAATGGATCATGATGGAGCAATTGATGACTTATTAGCTACCATGCTACTCATGACCATGACCCAGGTAAAAACCATTGGTATCGTCATTACTCCTGCTGACTGTTATCCCCAAGCTGCGGTTAGTGTGACGCGCAAAATTCTCGATTTTATGGGCAAGAGTGAGATACCCGTAGCAGAAAGTACAGTGCGGGGAATTAATCCATTTCCGCCAGATTTTAGACGCGATCCTGTAATTATTAATAACTTTCCTATTCTCAATGAACTAGATACTCTCCTTACCCCTTTAGTGTCAGAGTCGGGACAACAATTTATTGTCAATTGCTTAAAAGCTGCATCAGAATCGGTAACTCTCATGGTAACAGGGCCGTTAACTACCATTGCCGAAGCGATCGCCATAGAGCCGCAAATTATTCAGAAAATTGAAGAAATAGTCTGGATGGGAGGAGCATTAACCGTTCCTGGCAATGTAGAGAAAGTTTATGCTTTAGAACACGATGGAACAGCAGAATGGAATGTTTTTTGGGATGCGATCGCCGTTAAGCAAATTTGGGATACAGATATTCCCATTACTTTATGTCCTTTAGACCTTACTAATACCGTTCCCGTAACTCCAGAATTTATTAAAAAATTAACCAAACAACGACAATATACTTTATCCGACCTAGCGGGGATGTGTTACGCTCTAGCAATTCCTCAAAACTACTATTGTTGGGATATCTTAGCAACGGCTTACTTAGCTCGTCCTGAATTGTATCGTATCAAAGAACGAGAAGTAGATGTTATCAGTACGGGTATCAGTCAGGGAAGAACGATAATTAAACCAGGCGGTAAAAAAATTAAAGTTATGAGTGAAGTAGACCGAGAAAAATTTTATGTCTATTTACTACAACAATTTGCCGTAACTCCACAATAAGGAATGAGGAAATAGAAACTAGAAACTAATAGATGATAAATGAATTAACCTTACCATTGAGGAGAGCTAGCAATTAACTCTTCAGCTTGGTTTTTGCTCAACGGTTTCGAGAAAAAGAATCCCTGTCCGTATTCACATTTGAGTAGTTTAAGTTGTGCCAACTGGGAAGTAGTTTCGATTCCTTCGGCAATTACATCCATATTGAGCATATGAGCGAGAGTAACGATCGCCTTAACGATCGCCGAATTTTCTCGATTAGACTGCATTTGAGTCACAAAAGAGCGGTCAATTTTAATCGTATCTACGGGAAAACGATGTAAATAGCTCAAAGAAGAATATCCAGTGCCAAAATCATCGATACTAAACTGAATTTGTCTTTTTCTCAATTCTAAAATTATTTCGGTTACAGTTTCTAAATTATCAATCAAAATACTCTCGGTAATTTCCAGCTTGAGATATTTACCTTCTAAACCCGTTACTTCAAGAACACGGTCTATTTCTTCAATTAATTGTGGTTCACGAAATTGTTTACCAGAAAGGTTGACACTAATTTTAATTGCTGGATGTTGGGGATACTGAAGTTGCCAATAGTGTAATTGTTTACAGGCTTCCTGTAGTAACCAAGTACCTAAAGGTACGATTAAGCCAGTTTCTTCAGAAACAGGAATAAATTCTGCTGGTGAAATAAATCCTTTGGTGGGATGTTTCCAGCGAGCTAAAGCTTCAAAACCAGCCAGAGTACCTAATTGTAGGGAAGTAATCGGCTGATAGTAGATTTCAAATTCTTCTCGTTCAATACCGCGACGTAAATCGGTTTCTAATTGCAATCTATGGAAAGCGCGATCGCGCATCGAGCAGTTAAAGACTTCATAGCGTGCTTTACCTTTTTCTTTAGCACTATACATAGTTAAATCTGCATCCCGCAAAATATCTTCAGGATTTTCATATCCCTGAGAAGACAGAGCAATACCGATGCTAGCAGTAGTAAATAATTCGTAGCCGTCAATACTAAAAGGATAAGTTAGGGTTTGATAGATGCTTTGAGCAACTAGGGTGACTTCTTCCATAGTGGCAATGTTTTCCAGCAAAATAGTAAATTCATCCCCTCCCAAACGAGCTACTGTATCCGTTGGCGCGATAGATTTTTCTAATCTGCGAGCAATTTCAATGAGTAATTTATCCCCAATGAGATGTCCCACACTGTCGTTAACTACTTTAAAACGGTCTAGATCGAGAAATAAAACGGCAAATAGATAATTTTTCTGATTTTGAGTTTTTTTTAGTTGCTGTTCCAAACGATCCATAAATAAGGCACGATTGGGTAATCCTGTTAAAGTATCGTGTAAAGCATCGTGGAGTAATTGCTGTTCCATCTGCTTTCTATCAGTGATGTCTACAATTTGATTATTAAAATGAAGGGGTTGACCGTTGGAATCTCGGACGATTACGACTTTTAATAAAGTATCGACTCCTTTTCCAGTTTTAGCCAGGTGGCGTTTTTCAATCTGAAAATCTGATTCTTCTCCATCAATTAATTTTTGATCTAAATTGCGATGAATTTCCCAATCTTCTGAGTGACTGATATCGGCAAAAGAAAGATTTAACAATTCTGCTTGAGTGTAATCTAAAGCTTCGCACAAAGCCTGATTGACTCGTTGAAACTTACCATCGAGACTGGTAATTGCCATACCAATTGGCGCTCTTTCAAAAGTGAGGCGAAATTGTTCCTCGCTTTTTTTTAAAGCTTCCTCTGCTTGTCTGCGTTTGGTAATATCTTCAGCAATACCTACAAAACGACTGACTTTTCCCATGACATCTCTAACAGGAAAAGCGCGGACTCTAACCCAACGTATTGTCTGATCCGGTCTGATGATGCGATATTCTTCTTCAAAATCATCCCCTGTGCGAAATTGAGTTTCAATGGTGGCGATCGCTCTACTAGAATCTTCTAAATGAATCGCCGAAAGCCAGGATTGAGGGTCTTCATAGAGACTCTGACAGCTGCGACCCCAAACTTCTTCATAAGCAGGACTGATATATAAGATTTCATCAGTTTGAGCCGAAATCATAAAGAATACTTCGCGCACATTTTCGGCAATTTGGCGAAATCTCTCCTCGCGATCGCGAACAGCTTCAAGCTCTTGTCTCAGTTGTTGATTTTCAGCTAAAATGCTTTCCCTACTATTAAAAAGAGCATTTTGCTGTTCTAATAATGCTAATATTTCCCGCTCGGACATCCAACTAGCTTCAATTGTGGAAATGACATTTTTATAATGCCCAAATCACTCCTTAAAATAACAAAGTAAATATTACTGCCAATGGCAAAATTAGACTGTTGTAGAAAATTTTACTTTCTTGTTAAAATACTATATAGTCATATAAGATGTAATATAAAAACCAAGTTTATTCCTCGAATGCCAAAAACCGACTCTCGCGACCACATATCCAAACCAGCAGAATTTCTTGCTCCAGTTGCCGATTATTTTAAAGTACTCTCAGAAATTAGTCGCCTGCAAATATTAAGCTGTTTGAAAACAGGCCCGATGAATGTCAGTGAAATTGGAGAAGCAACTGGTTTGGGACAAGCGAATTTATCAAAACACCTTAAAATGCTGACAGAAGCAGAAATTCTATCCCGCCATCCTCAAGGGGTAGCCGTGTATTATGAAATTCAAGACCCGATGATCTTTGAGCTTTGCGAATTAGTATGCGATCGCTTGTATCAACGAATGCAGCAAAAAGCAGAAAAATTCAAGCGATTAAATACCTTTAGTACATCTGCGAATTGACACTCCAACGCCGTTTTCAGGTGCATAGACTACATTGTAGAGCATAGGGAATGGTAAAAGGTTAAAGGAAAAAGCGCAGTAAATTTTTTTAAACTTGTAACTAAAATAATTAAACCCAGCCACAATGGAAGTAACTGGGTTTTTATACCAAATACAAAAGAACTTGCAATTTGCTTCTTTCTACTGCGGAATCTCTTTGAATCTCAATGGTTCGATGTTTAATCTGGAATTAAAGTAATGTACATTTGGCTTTTACTTCTAAAATTTTGCTCGTAAACCTTGCCAACATCTCCTAATTGCCCGACGATTTGTTCTAATTTTTCTCTACCTAAATGAACGAAGGCTTTTTCCCGTCCTTTAAATCTCATAGAAAACTTAACTTTGTTACCATCAGATAAAAAGTTACGGGCGTGTCGTAGTTTAGTTTTTAAGTCACCAACATCAGTGCGGTATCCAATTTTTAATTCTTTAATTGTATTGTCCCGTTGATTTTTTTTGGCTTCTGCTTCTTTCTTTTGCAATTGATATTTATATTTACCGTAATCAATCAACTTACAAACTGGTGGAGAAGCTTGAGGAGCTATTTCTACCAAATCTAACTGCTTTTCTGTAGCTAATACTAATGCTTGCTCTAGAGGTTGAATCCCAACTTGCTCCCCGTCGCTATCGATGAGTCGAACTTGTTGTGCTTTAATTTGTCCGTTGATTTTATGCTTATCTTGTTTTTGTAGTGGTGTGGCATATTTATTTTGTTTTGATTTTCTCAAAAGGCACTCCTAACGTTACTATACATTCATAGTATAACTCGATGATATGGAAGCGAAGCAAACCAGCTTCGCTCGGACGGGATTTATGGTTGGTTTTTGGGACGAGCCAGACCCTTACGCAACGCAGAGGGCAAAATTATTAATACGTAACTACCTATTGTTTATCTTTCCACCATTTAGCGGCTAAAGCACTAATTTGCTCTAATTCGGTATCTGACATCTTTTTTAGATGAGCAAGAACTAAATTCATTCTGCCCAAATTATGTAAACGATCGCGATGGCGGTTGAGAAAATCCCAATAGAAGAAATTAACAGGACAGGCATTTTCTCCCGTGCGATCACGGTGGTTATAGACACACTTACTACAATAGTCACTCATTTTATTAATATAGTTAGCAGAAGCAGCATAGGGTTTAGAGGCTAAGATGCCACCATCGGCAAACTGTCCCATACCAATGACATTAGTTTGCATTACCCAGTCATAAGCATCGATAAACGCGCTGTGAAACCAGTTTTCAATTTCTTGAGGGGAAATCCCTGCAATCAGGGCAAAATTGCTTAAAACCATCAATCGCTGAATGTGATGGGCGTAGCCTGTTGCTTCTATTTGAGTTAGAGTTTGTTGCAGACAATTCATCTCCGTTTTACTGGCATCCCAGAAAAAATCTGGTAAGGGTAGATCATGCTCAAACCAATTATTTTGACGATAATTTTCATCTAAATACTGATAGATTCCGTGCATATATTCTCGCCATCCTAATATCTGACGGATAAAACCTTCAATACTATTTAGAGGTAATTCTTGTTGGTGGTAAGCAGCTTCGATGGCATTAATTATTTCTAGCGGTTGGAGTAAACCTAAGTTGAGATAGGGAGAAATTAGGCTATGCCACATGGTATATTCTCCTGCGACCATTGCATCTTGGTATGTGCCAAAATTAGGTAAGCATTCTTGAATAAAATGTTCCAATACCTCTAGAGCTTGTTGTCTAGTTACGCCCCAAACAAAGGGTTCTATCTGACCATAGTTAGAGAATTTTTCTTGTTTTACCCAATCGATAACTTCTTGAGTAAGAGCGTCGATTTCAAATAATAAAGGTGGGGAGGGTTTTAAGTTTTTTTTGGGTGGTTTACGGTTTTGTCTATCAAAATTCCATTGTCCACCAACAGGTTGTTCTCCTGTCATCAAGATTTTAAATCTTTTTCTTCCCTGACGATAAAAGTCTTCTAGTAATAGTTTTTTGCGTGACTTAGCCCAGGTTTTAAATTCTACCTGATTCCAAAGAAAATGATTGTCGGGTAGTAAGTTTAATTGACAATTTAATTTCAAGCTGTGAATAAATTTAGTAAAAGGGCGATCGCATGGTTTAGTAATCTGAAGTTCGGTAATCTGATTCTGTTTAATCCAGTTTTTTAAAGGACTTACAAAATCTTCAGCAATAGCATAGGTTACTTGCCAACCATCTGCTTTTAATTCTTCGGCAAAATGTCGCATCGCCGACCAAACTAAAACTAGTTTTTGTTGATGATAAGATCGCTGTTTTACATAATTACTTGATTCGATTAAAATTACAGGAGTTTGTTGTTTTTTATCAGCATTATTTTTTAAACTTAACTGTTGTTTTGTCAGGCGATCGCCTAAAATCCAAATACCATTCATTGTATAAAAAAAATCCCTGGTTTACGATATCTGACATCTTTTTTAGATGAGCGAGAACTAAATTGATTCGCGATGGCGGTTGAAGAAATCCCCATAGAAGAAATTAACAGGACAAGGATTTTCTACCGTGCGATCGCAGTGGTTATAAACACAATTACTACAATAGCCCTCTGCTGCCACTTTCCGAAGATCACTAAAAGTAATAGCTATAACAGCAGTATATTTTCTGCTAAGACAGTATATAGAAGATTGAATTTGAGAGATACTATGGAAATAGGCGTACCTAAAGAAACTAAAGATCGTGAATTTCGTGTCGGTTTAACTCCTAATAGTGTTAGCGTCTTAGCCAAAAATCATGTTGTATTTGTCGAAACCGGTGCGGGTTTAGGTGCGGGGTTTACAGATGAAGACTACTTGCTTGCAGGTGCCAAAATTGTTGCTCGTGCGACTGAAGCTTGGAATAAACAATTAGTAGTAAAAGTTAAAGAGCCTTTACCAACAGAGTATCAATATCTTCAAAAAGAACAACTGCTATTTACCTATCTTCATTTAGCAGCCGATCGCAAGTTAACTCAGGCTTTAATGAAATCCGGTGTAGTTGCGATCGCTTACGAAACAGTAGAATTAGCTGATGGTAAACTACCTTTGCTGACTCCTATGAGTATCATCGCCGGACGTTTATCGGTGCAATTTGGGGCGCGATATTTAGAAAAACAACAAGGAGGAAGGGGTGTATTACTAGGTGGTTTTCCTGGAGTTAGCCCCGGTACGGTAGTAATTTTAGGTGGTGGTATTGTTGGGACGGAGGCGGCTAAAATTGCTGTCGGTATGGGCGCACGAGTACAAATTATCGATATTAATGTTGAGCGTCTATCTTATCTCGAAACTTTGTTTGGTTCGCGGGTAGAATTACTTTACAGCACCTCTGCCACTATAGAACAAATAGTTCCCCAAGCGGATCTCTTAATTGGTGCAGTGTTGGTAGTAGGCAAAAAAGCCCCAGTCTTAGTATCTCGCAGTTTAGTCAGTCAAATGCGTCCTGGCTCGGTAATTGTGGATGTAGCGGTAGATCAAGGAGGTTGCATTGAAACTCTGCGCCCTACTTCCCATAGTAATCCAACTTATCTTGAAGAAGGAGTAGTGCATTTTGGCGTACCGAATATGCCTGGTGCAGTCCCCTGGACGGCAACTCAAGCTTTAAATAATAGTACCTTACCTTATGTAGTTAAATTAGCTAATCACGGTCTAAATGCTCTAAATAACGACGAATCTCTTGCCAAAGGATTGAATGTTCAACACGGACA
>JBHJNX010000060.1:0-29433 GCA_050330335.1 Pleurocapsa sp.
GTTTGTTTGTTGGTCGGGCTTTCCTGAGGTAGCGGATGGCGAAGCGTCTTCGCCATCATTTGAGCGACCGTCCCACAACTTAAGAAGATGGGGAATCCAGCCCGACATTAATGTTGAAAATAAGAAGACGGGGAACAGTTATCATTTATCCTCCTTCGAGAACGTAGTCATTTATCATTAGCATAGGTCTATTAACTGTTCAATGTTCAATGTCTCAATGCCATAGTAATCAGTCCTTGTTGACCAACTAAAATCTCTCGCAAAAGAGTACAAATACCAACCCAAATAATGGGGCTGATATCTACACCACCCAATGGGGGAATAACTTTTCTGACGGGTTTTAATAAAGGTTCGGTGGGCATAGCAATTAAGCTAAAAGGAAAGCGAGTTAACTCTGCTTGGGGATACCAGGTCAAAACAATCCGAAAAATAAATAAAATGGTCATTGCTCCCAAGAACAAGCTCAATCCCAGAGTTGCCCAACTAGATAAATTCATAAGTCAATCTCAATAACATCTTTAATCAAAAAAAAATTACGAAATGTAAATATCTATCATGTATTTTACTGCGATTTGGAGCGGAACGATACTGCTGGCCAAATGTTATCTAGATTGAGAGCCGAAGTACGATCGCTCTGGCTAATGAAAGCTAAAATTAATCTTGTCTGCAATCTCTCTGAGAATTAGCTGTAGTTTTGGTAAAAAAACTTTTAAAATTATTAAACGAAGTTAGAAACTACTAAGTAACGCGATCGACTTTTAAGTTATTCTGGCAGTTACACAAGAATGTTTCTCAACCTTCTTAGTAAATCATTAAGACTAAATATTCAGGATAAAAAAACTATGACTCCATCTTTAGCTAATTTTCTTTGGAGCTTGCTTGCAGGTGCTTTAATTGTGGTTATTCCCGCAGCAGTTGCTCTACTAGTTTTAAGTCAAAGCGACAAAATTCAACGTTCCTAACCTATCTAGGAATTATTGATTACAAGTTAGACCCCAACTTAAATGGCGGCGGTAATTTCCTAAATGGAACTAGAGCAATCCAGCTTTACCGCCGCTCTATTTTCCCTAACTAGTTGAATAATTACTAATTATCAATTAGTGTTGATAAACTTTTATAGTAGTTTCCTTATATATATTGAGGCATATTTGTCTGAGGTACGTCACAATAAGACCAAGTGGTAGACATAAAATTATAATTACTATATTTTACTTATCGTTCGTTATCAGTCTTGGAACTAGATTCCATACTGCGAGAGAGTCGAGTTAAAGTAAAGAAAAATCTAAAACCTACCAGTAGCGATCGTCAAAGCAGATTAGGAGAGCAGTAATGGTTAACTTTGGGCTGAATTCAGCCAGCATCTTAGGTATATTTTTGGCAGTAGCAGGCGCTTCTCTTTATTTTATGCGTTCCGTGCGTCCAGAATTATCGCGAGATCACGATATTTTCTTTGCTGCTGTTGGTTTGCTCTGTGGTTTTATTCTACTATTTCAGGGTTGGCGACTCGATCCGATCTTGCAATTCGGTCAATTTTTGTTAACAGGTTCGGTCATTTTCTTTGCAGTTGAAAGTATTCGTCTGCGGGGAGTAGCCACCGAACAAGCTAGACGCAACACTCCTATTGTTGATCGCGATCGCCCTGTCAGCCGTACTAGAGTATATACGGAGGCCGAATTAGATAAAATCGATCCTTACGAAACTTACGAAGGAACTCCTCCCAATTACGATAGTCCTAGATTACGCGGTTATGACGATCCTCAACCCCGAACTACTCGTCGTTCTGCCGATACTAGACGTACTCCTTATACCGACACCAGAGATGAACCCCGCACCCGTAGTAGCCGCAGTCGATATAATCGCGAACCAGTAACCGATGCAGATGCAACATCAGAAACTCGTCCTCCCCGTCGTCGCAGTTCTCCAAGCCGTTCTAACGGTTATAGCGACCGTCCCGAAGTAGACAAATGGGATCGTCCTCAATCTACATCATCTCGCCCCCGTCCCCGTCCTACTGCTCCAGAAGAGCGTTATTCCCCTCCCCCTACCCCCTCAAAACGCAAGCCCAATCCAGCAGATTTAGGACGCAGTTACGATGTTGAATCCGAAGAAGATTACGGTAGAGATTATATCAGCGATCGCAACACAGATTATGGCAAGAGTTTCACTAGCGACAAAGACCTAAATTTAGGTAGAAGCTATGAGGATGAAGATGAAGATACAATTGATAGTGAATACGTCGATTATCAACCCATAGATGATCCTCAAGACGATTATTCTGATTATCCAGAAGACTCTAATGCTGAAGAAGACAGAGATTTTCGTAGAGAGGATACAACCAGGAATAGTAAACCCATAGATTTTGATTATTAATTTCTTGGTGCAGCTTATTCTCTACCATTCAGTGTTGAATGATAAATGATAAATGTTAAGTGGTTATATGGATTTCTAGCCTTGGGAAGTTTGGCTTTATTAAATGGCTGTACTTCCGTAAATCTCCAACCTACTTCTTTTTCACTTAACAGTCGCTATCATGAAGAGCAACCAGCAATTAGCGGTGACGGTCGCATTCTGGCATTTATTTCCAATCGCAATGGCAGCAGTCAAATTTATCTTTACGACCTACAGCGACGTGGTTTTCTCGAACTTCCCGGTCTAAATCCTTCGGGGGCAATTGCTCAAACTCCCAGCCTTAGCCGTACTGGTCGTTATATTGTCTATATTTCTAGCATTGAAGGCAGACCTGATATCGTACTGTACGACCGAGTGATCAAGCGATCGCAAATCATTACCGAAAGATATCGCAGTTGGGTACGTAATCCCCGCATCAGTGCCAACGGACGTTATATTGTCTTTGAAACGGCTCGTCGTGGTCAATGGGATATAGAAGTCCTCGACCGAGGAACTAACATAGAATTAGATATTCTCAACGGTAGTCCAGTGGTTAATTAATCATCAAAAGGGCGAGGAATTTTGCAATACTTCAAACTATTTTCGGTGGTTGCTCTTCTTTCCTGGTTAACTGGTTGCGGGGGTTATCCTCGAATCCTCAATTATCCTTTTGATCCAGGAGGAAGGAGTTTAAACAGTCCTGCATTAGAAATAGAACCTCAAATTGCTGCTCACTATCTTGTCTTTATTTCAGACCGCAACGGTTCTCAAGATGTCTATTTATATGATCTCAAAGAGCGTCGTTTAATTGACCTCCCTGGTTTGAATTCTTTTGATGAAATTGCTTCTCATCCCTCCATATCAGAAGATGGTCGATATATAGTTTTTGCTCTCTCTCGTCAGGGAAAATCTGATATTTATATTTACGATCGCACTACTTTAATCAAACGTAATCTGACAGCAAATTTACTTACAGAGGTTCGCCATCCCGTGATTAGTGCTGATGGCTCAAAAATTGCCTTTGAAATTGCTGCTAATGGTCAATGGGATATTGCTGTCTATAATCGCTCTGGACAACCAATTAACTTACCTTAACTAGCTACCCTGGGCAACATCGATATTGCCTAAAATGACAATAGGCTTGATTGACAAGATTGGTTGTATCTAAACGAGATTTAGGATGATGTCTAAACTTTTTGCCAAACAAATTAATAACGCGATCGCCATCGCAATTATAGTTGGATTATGGCTGATTGCAGAGATTACTTCCCGTATATTTGCTGAAATACTTTGGTTTCAAGAAATTGATTATTTATCGGCATTAATCATACGCTGGCAGAGTCAATATGGCTTGTGGGTCTTAATGAGTACGATTTCTATCCTATTCCTTTGGGGAAATTTGTGGTGGACTAATCCTAAAAATCAAGGGCTTAGGGGTGGTGTTCCTGATTTACCCCAAAATCAAAATTACCTAAAGTCCAATAAGCGGCAATTAGTTAAAAAAAAATTTGATTCCAGTTTAGCCGTTGAGGGAACAACTACTAAAAAATCTCATGCTCCTAAGTTAAATTTACCCCTGTTATTAACAGTAGCTATCTTAGGTTCTGTCGCGGTGGCAATTATCTTAATACATTATGGTAATACTGCTCTGTCTGTATGGCAATCAAGCTATCGTCTGCCTCGAATTGCTACTACTTTCAGACCACCTTTAGATATTTCAATTTTTACTAGTACCTCAAAATTTTTGTTAGGTTATCTTCGACAATTAAGTATTATTATCGTAGTTGTAGTATTTATATTACTAAAACCCCAAACTAGTTTAAAAGCGATCGCAATTGTTTTTGGTCTAATTTTAGGTTCGATTTGGGCTGGTAGATGGCAATTATTTTTAAAGTTTTTCCAACCAACAACATTTAATTACTTTGACCCTCAATTTCATCAAGATATTAGTTTTTATATGTTTAAATTGCCCTTATGGGAATCGATTGAGTCTTGGTTATTAGGAATAACTGGTTATGCTTTAATTTCTTGTTTTTTATTGTATTTATTAGCGGGAAATAGTCTATCAGAAGGATTTTTTCCAGGATTTTCTCGTCCTCAACTCCGCCACTTATCATTTTTAGGCGCATTGTTAATGTTAAGCTTGGGGATACAACATTGGCTGAATCGTTATGAGCTACTTTATTCTTCTAGAGGTGTAGTTTATGGTGCAGGATATACCAATGTCAAAGTACAACTCCCCGTAGAAGTAAGCTTAACCATTGTTTCAATTGTAACGGCAGGTTGGCTATTATTTAAATGTCTCTTTGGTTATACCAATTTGGTTTCTAAAAGGAGAAGAAATCTTAGATTATTATTATTAATTTTACCGTTTATTTTTTATTTATTAGTAGTTTTATTTGGTAATTTATTCAGTGTTGGTATACAACGTTTTGTAGTTCAACCCAACGAGTTAGTCACAGAATTACCCTACATAGAACGCAGCATTGCTCTGACTCGACAGGCATTTAATTTAGATGCTATTGAAGCTCGAACTTTTAATCCTCAAGGAGCATTGACGGCGCAAAACATAGTCAACAATAGTCAGACCATCGACAATATTCGTCTTTGGGATACTCGTCCTATTTTACAAACCAATCGTCAACTACAGCGAATTCGTACCTATTATCAATTTGCCGATGCCGATATTGATCGCTATATTTTAAAAACATCAGACCACTCTACCGCAGACACCAAAAAACAACAGGTAATTATTGCCGCCAGAGAATTAGA
Source organism: Pleurocapsa sp. (assembly GCA_050330335.1). Lineage (GTDB taxonomy): Bacteria > Cyanobacteriota > Cyanobacteriia > Cyanobacteriales > Xenococcaceae > Waterburya. The sequence continues at coordinate 5,161 of JBHJNX010000060.1, forward strand.
CTACAGTGAGGTTTTCGATATTGCCAAGACTTGGGTCAACGAACATTTAGTTTACACTCACGGTTATGGTTTTACTCTCTCTCCAGTTAATCAAGTTGGTCCAGGGGGATTGCCCTACTATTATGTCAAAGACATAGGCACAGGAACTGAGGAAGTAGGGGGTTTAACTGTATCGAGTGAAGAAATTCGTCAGAGTATTCCCATTGGCAAACCCCGCATTTATTACGGAGAATTAACCAATTCTTATGTCATGACTTCTACTAAAGTTCAGGAATTAGATTATCCTAGCGGTGAAGAAAATGTCTACAATGTCTATGATGGCAGTGGGGGGATTGCGATTAAAAATTACCTCAGACGATTTTTATTTGCCAACTATCTTAAAGATTGGCAAATGTTGTTTGCTCAAAACTTTACTCCCGAAACTAAATTACTATTTCGCCGCAACATTAAAGAACGCATTAAAGCGATCGCGCCATTTCTCAATTACGACCGCGATCCTTATTTAGTAGTAGCAGATATTGGAGATGGTAACGATAATTATCTTTATTGGATTATCGATGCTTACACTACCAGCGATCGCTATCCCTATTCTGATCCTGGTGAAAATCGTTTTAACTATCTCCGTAACTCTGTAAAAGTAGTAGTAGATGCTTATAACGGTAAGGTTGATTTTTATATCGCAGATCCTGACGATCCAATCGTCCAAACTTGGGATAAAGTTTTTCCTCAGTTATTAAAACCACTAGCAGCAATGCCTGAAAGTTTGCGCCGTCACATTCGCTATCCTGAAGACTTATTTAGTACTCAATCAGAAAGGTTACTAACCTATCATATGACCGATCCCCAGGTATTTTATAACCGAGAAGATCAATGGCAGATACCCCAGGAAATATATGGTACAGAAGCCAGAAGCGTAAGACCGTACTATTTGATTATGAAACTTCCTACTGCTACCGAAGAAGAATTTATCTTACTTCATCCTTTCACCCCTATCAGTCGTCCTAATTTGATTGCTTGGTTAGCGGCCAGATCTGATGGTGAAGAATATGGCAATTTACTGTTGTATAAATTCCCCAAACAACGACTAGTCTACGGGCCAAATCAGGTAGAAGCTTTAATCAATCAAGACCCAGTTATTTCCCAACAAATTTCCCTGTGGAATCGAGAAGGCTCGCGGGCAGTTCAGGGTAACTTGTTAATTATTCCCATCGAACAATCTTTATTATATGTAGAACCACTATATATAGAAGCCGAAAGAAATAGTTTACCCACTCTAGCCAGAGTAATTGTAGTTTACGAAAATAAAATCGTGATGGCAGAAACCCTAGATGGGGCATTATCAGCTATTTTTACCCCTCAAGCCAGTCCTTCTGAAGCGATCATCCGTCCAGTTGAAGAAGCAGCGCCTGTTTTGCCAGAAGCAATAGATTAGATAGATCTAGCCCTTGTGCTTTACTCATTTAAGGTATAAATATTTGCAATCCGACGATTAAAGCTATCAACACACTGACTGTCAAGACTCCCAATAAGAAGCTACTAATGAATATGAAATTCTGCCGGCGATTGGTCAAATTTAATTGTGCTTTTCTGGCTCGATTATGTAAAGTTTTGAAATTATTCAACAATCGTTTATCATTCAATTTAGTTTGAATTTCTTGCTGAACAGTGGCATAGCGGTCTGTTAATTGCACAATCGTATTTTCTTGGGATTGTATCGTCTCTTGTAGTTTAAATATACCTGATGTAAGATTAGATAAAACCTCCTGCATATCTGCGGTTTTGTACATCTCAGTAGAACTATTGTGATGCCTAGTTGTCGATGGAGTAGATGTTTCTATTAGTGATGTTTTCTGCTGACTTTCATAAGGTGCTGTGGTTATTGATTCGCTATAATTCCAATCAGTTAAAATCGGACCGATTTGAAAAAATCCTTTTTCCGTTAAACGAATAATCTGACTGATATCTTGAGGACTAGTGTTTTTAAGAACATAGCCCCTTGCTCCTGCTTTCAATGCTAAATTTAGCTGCTGGCGGTCATCTTTACTGGTAAATAATATGACTTTTGTATTGGCAAATCGCTGGGATATGATTTGAGTGGCAACAATTCCATTCATTGTGGGCATATCAATATCCATCAACACAATGTCCGGCTGGTGTTTTTCTACCTGGTTAATAGCTGATTGACCATTTTCTGCCCATCCAACTAATTGAAAATCTGGCTCGCTTGCTAAATTAATTTTGAGAAATTCTCTAATACTAATTTGATCGTCAACTATAATAATTTTGGTCATGTTCGGGGAAAATTTAATTAAAATAATTATTTATTTAATATTTAGAAAAGCTTTTTTAAAAATTGATAATAGGGCTAGGGTATCAAATTTAGCAGGGTTTTAAATAAAAGTTTTAGTCAAGATAAAACATTCAACTTATAGGAAAATTTTAAGATTATATAATAATATATAAAAAAAGTAACAAAAAGCAACAAAAGATTAGTAAATTACTCTATTTTCAGGAGAATCTTGAATGTTACGACTCGAACATATCAGTAAAATTTATACAACAGGAGAAGTTCTCAAAGATGTCACCTGGGAAGTGAAACTTGGCGAAAGAGTTGGTTTAGTAGGTGTTAATGGTGCAGGAAAATCTACTCAATTAAAAATCATTAGTGGTGAAATTGAAGCAACTTCAGGAGAAATCATTCGCCCTCAAAGTTTGAAAATTGCTTATTTGACTCAAGAATTTGAAGTTGAACCGAGTAGAACAGTTAAAGAAGAATTTTGGACGGTTTTTACTGAAGCCAATCGGACACATCAAAACATACTTCAGTTACACCACGAGATGGAAGTAGCGCAACCAGAAGCTTTAGAAAAATTAATTCATCGCTTGGATAAATTACAGCGTCAATTTGAAGCTTTAGACGGATACACCCTAGATGCCCAAGTTGAGAAAATTTTACCCGAACTGGGATTTACCCCCGAAGATGGCGATCGCCTGGTAAGTTCATTTAGTGGTGGCTGGCAAATGCGAATGAGTTTAGGTAAAATTCTGCTGCAAAGTCCCGACTTATTATTATTGGACGAACCGACAAACCACCTAGATTTGGAAACTATTGAATGGTTAGAAAACTATCTCAAAAGAATCAATACCCCGATGGTAATTGTCTCCCACGATCGCGAATTTCTCGACCGTTTGTGTACCAAAATCGTCGAAACCGAACGAGGAATATCTACTAATTATTTAGGTAATTATTCGGCTTATTTACAACAAAAAGCAGAAACTAGAGCCGCACAGGGAGCTACTTACGAAAGACAACAAAAAGAAATCGCCAAACAACAAGAATTTGTTGAAAAATTCCGCGCTAGTGCTACTCGCAGTACCCAAGCTAAAAGTAGGGAAAAACAACTAGAAAAAATCGAGCTAGTAGAAGCACCTACTGGTAACTTAAAAACCCTGAAATTTCAGTTTCCCCCTTCTCCCCGTAGCGGTAGGGAAGTAGTTATCATTAAAGATTTAGTCCATAGCTATAACCACGATATTCTGTTTTTAGGGGCAGAACTAACTATCGAACGGGGCGATCGCATTGCTCTTTTAGGGCCGAATGGGGCGGGAAAATCTACCCTATTACGCATGATTGTGGGAATGGAAGAGTTTAACGAGGGTACGGTAACATTAGGTAAACACAACGTTATTCCCGGTTATTTTGAACAGAATCAAGCCGAAGCTTTAGATTTAGAAAAAACTGTCATGGATACCATTCATGATGAAGTACCCAGTTGGAAAAATGAAGAAGTCAGAACTTTACTCGGTCAATTTTTATTCAGTGGCGACACTGTATTCAAACAAGTAAAAGCTCTCAGTGGGGGAGAAAAAGCGCGTCTGGCTTTGGCCAAAATGTTATTAACTCCTGCTAATTTATTGATCTTAGATGAGCCAACCAATCATTTAGATATTCCTGCAAAAGAAATGCTGGAAGAAGCATTACAAAATTATGATGGCACAGTAATTATTGTTTCTCATGACCGCTATTTTATTTCTCAAGTTGCCAATAAAATTGTAGAAATTCGCGATGGCGAACTAGTAGCCTATCAGGGAAATTATCACTACTATTTAGACAAAATTGAAGAAGAAAAAGCCAAAGAACAGCAGAAAATAGAAGCAGCTAAAAAAGCCGCCAAACAAGCTGAAAAAAGAGCCAAACAAGCCGAAAAGAAAAAGCAAAAAAAAATCTAAAGTTCAATAAACAAACCGCGTCCAGATGTCATTGTGCTATTTAGAACTACGAAAAATAATTACCGTACTATTGGCATCTCGTGCGATCGCCTGGGGAATATTCCCTTTAACTACATTTTGTAATAAACCTTCGTTACTCGCACCTAAAACAATCGCACTGTATTTTTGGCGATGGGTTAATTTAATAATGGCTTCAGATACAGAATAGGAGCGAATCAGTAGAGGTCTGACAGTCAAATTTAACCTTTTTTCGATTAAACTCGTGACTTTTTGTAAGCTATTCAAGGTGGGTTTGGATTTGTGAGGAGAATACACCTGACATAATTCGATACTGAGACGATCGCTAACGGGATAGAGGGTAGCTAAAGCGGGTAAAATAGCGATCGCTTTTTTGATGTTATTGCCTCCGGCAGTGGGAATCAACCATTTACTATGAGGATTTAAATTATGAGGAAAAGCATGAACAGTTCTTCCCAGTTTGACTAACATTAAATCGCAACTTGCCCTAGCAATTAAAGTATCGGCAACACTACCAAAAATCTGTTCGGGACTGGAAGTATTGCCTTTCCAACCCATCAAGAGTAAATTAATATGTTCTTGAGTAATGGTTTCTAAAATTGCTTCGGCAACATTAGTAGCAATACGAACCTGAGTATGTACAGAGATATTTTCTTTTAAGCCCCATTGTTCTAAACTCTGCATTAATTGACGACTGGCAAAAGTATCTACCTTAGCTTGGGCGGGATAAATATAGTTGGGGACAGAAATTATCTGCAAACATTCAATTTCATATTTTTGATAGCGAGCGATCGCCATAGCAATGGACATCAATGCTGAAACATTATTGGGATTGGCAACGGGAATTAAAATACGCCCCCTACCCGTAGCTGGAGAATGAGTTTGATAGACAATATAAGAAGGTTCGACTTTAGCTGTAGGCAGACGACCGTAGTGTAATCTTTGTGCCTCGGCTTTAATGATATCGCTGTGAGTAATAATTCCCAGAAGTTTCTTACCTTCAGTAACTGGTAAACGGGATAATTGATAGCGGTTGAGCAAATATAATACATCTGCTAGGGAAGTCAGAGGATGAACTGAAATGGGAGAAGCAGTCATGATATCTCGTAAAAAACTAGTTCCCGTCTTTTTACTGTGATTGGCAATATCCGACTGAGTGACGATGCCCACTAGTTTGCCATCTTCTACTACAGGAAAACCACGATGCTGCGATCGCGACATGGCTGTAACTACTTCTTCCATAGAAAGATGGCTCCCTAAAGTTTCTACTTTAGATTCCATCACATCATTAGCGGTAAGTTGGCTCAAAAAATCATTAGAAGTATGTTCTTCGGTCAATTCAATCCCACTAGCGTGTAATAGATGTTCGTACAGAGAACCTTTAGAAACGCTTTCAGCAAATATATAAGCTACCACCGAGACAATCATCAAAGGTAGTACTAAATTAAAATCTGCCGTCATCTCAAAGACAATAACAATTGCCGTAATTGGTACTCTCACCACTGCCGTAAAAAAACCTCCCATTCCTGCCAGGGCAAAGGTATAAGGAGATTCCGTTCCGACAATGGCAACTTCAAACATTCCCACCAGATATCCCAAAGCCGAACCCAAAACCAAAGCAGGAGCAAATAATCCTCCAGGCGCACCAGAACTATAAGCCACTATAGTCAGAAAAAATTGCGCCACGAATACTAAAATCGTCGTCTGCCAAGTCAAACCCCCAGCAATGATAAATTCTCGCAGTCCAGCATTATCGCGAAAAAACGGCGGTAAAAACGAAATAACTAAGCCAGAAATCAATCCCGCCAACCCAATCCGCAAGGGGATCGGTATAGGTAAACTGCGATTGAACTTCATCCCTCGGATAATACTGAGATTAAATATACCTCCCAAAACTCCAGCTAAAATGCCCAACAACAAATAAAAAGGAATTTCTGATGGGGCAAAACTACCACGACGACTAGAATCTAGTAAAGCAGCAGGTAAATTGAGGTCTGTAGAATTCAACAAACGAGAGACTACCGCCCCAGTAAAAGAAGCAGCGATCGCCGTTTCTAAAGTCAAACCCGAAATATCTCGCATCAACTCTTCTACGACAAATAGCACCCCTGCAATGGGAGTGTTAAAACTTGCTGCCAAACCTGCCGCTGCCCCTGCGGCAATCATCTGACGGCGATTGGTAGGAGAATTGGGAATCCAACGACTGACTTGTGCGGCTAAAGCTGCCCCGATATGTACCGTAGGGCCGCGACGACCCAAAGTAAACCCCGCCCCCAAAATAAAAATTGTTCCCAGAGTTTTAACAATAGCCACTCTGAGATTTAAAACAACGGGATAGCGAGCTAAAGCCGCCTTAACTTGAGGAATTCCCCCCCCGGCTGCGGCTGGAGATAATAATTCAATACCCCAACCCGCCAAACAACCAAAAATTAAACCATACAGAGGTAAGCTGAAATGCGCCCCTAGCATATCTGCCGTGTGGACTCGCCATCCCCCCATCCAGCTAATTCCCTGTTTGAGTAATAATGCTGCTATGGCCGAAAATAAACCGATCGAACAAGCTTCAACTAAAGCATATCTACTATCAACAGAACTACTTGCCAACCATCGAGATTTTCGCACCATAGCCAATAGCTTTTTGAGCTTCATGCGATCGCTATTAGAGGTTTGGTAATATTATCCGTTATTAATTAATAAAATCATACGTTTCAATTGTAATGGTCGCTCGCGGTTGCTTTTTATAACTTAAGTACCATAGATTGAGAACCGAATCATAGTTTATGCTAATAATATTTAAGTCGGCGCAAAACTCAGTCCGAGTATGAGTTAATCTCGATTTATCCTTGTTAAGACAATTTTTGTTTTATTGTTAATTCTCAAGACCAGAAGCTAAAAAAATGATGAAACGTGCGCCAGAAGGAAAAGCAGCTAAAATAGCAACTACAATTGTGATTTGGGTTGCCGCAGCAGGAATGTTAGCTATTTGTATTCCGATAATTTCTATAACTAAAAGCGGCGTTATTTTGCCCGTATCCGTAGTAATTGGAGTAACTATAAGTACCGTAGCTATTTGGTGGAGTGGAATTTGGCAAATTCGAGATAATTAAGCTGTTTTTTATTTGGTTACTACCAAAATTCCCATCATGCCCCCCATGAGAGGATAATGAATCCCATTTCTAAACCCTGCTGAAGCGGAAAGTTCTATCTGTTCAGTACCCAGGGGAAATTTCTCAATGCTGGGGTTAATATAAGCATATTCTGATTCCATCCCTAAGTCGCGAGCGGTAGGAACGACGATATTTTGCAAATACCATTGTTGAAATGCTTGCATATAACCAGTATGGGGGCGGTGAAAATCTAAAATTGCTGCTGTTGCTTTAGGTTTAAGAACGCGATGTATTTCTTGCAGACAGAGCGGAATATTAGTGACATTACGCAAACCGTAGCCCATAGTGGCACAGTTAAAATAATTATCCTCAAAAGGTAAATTTAAAGCATCTCCCTCCAACCAAATCATTGGTATCTGAGGGCATTGAACCCCTTGTCGCGATCGCGCGATCGCCAATTGTTGACAAGAAAAATCCAATCCGATTACTTTTCCCGTTTTTCCGACTTTTTTAGCTAACATTAAGGCAATATCGCCACTACCACAGCAAAGATCTAAGGCTATATCTCCTGGCTTAACCCCGCTCCATTTTACAGCCATCATTTTCCAAATACGATGCTGGCCGAAACTTAAACGGTCGTTTAACTCGTCATATACTGGAGCAATGCGATCAAAAATTGCTTGAATATCAGAGGGATTCATAAAGTAGGGAAGAAAGGGAGCAGGGGAGATTACAGTAGGGGCGAACGGCCGTTCTGATTACTTATCCGTCATTCTTTAAAACGGCGATCGCATCGTTAACGGCTGGTAAACTAGGCTGGGATACCACATCTATTTTGTCATCAATTTTTTGCATTAAACTAGCCATTTCCAAGGCACTGAGGGCATAATTCCAACCTAAGTTACTCTTAATTCCCGCTCTTTCTAAAGCCTGCTGCATTGTATCTACAGTTAGAACACCAAAAATTACTGGTACGCCAGTTTGAAAACTTGCAGCAGCGATACCTTTAGCTGCTTCTGCGGCTACATAATCGAAATGGGGTGTTTGTCCCCGAATTACTGCACCCAGGCAAATTATGGCATTATAACGTCCAGAAAGTGCCAATTTGCGAGCTACCATTGCTACTTCATAACTACCAGGTACCCAGACATAATCTACTTGTTCACCGTGGGGATTAATATCAATTCCATGCCGTTTGAGACAATCCTGACATCCCGATATAAGTTTCTCAGTTACCAAATCGTTAAACCGACCGATTACCAAAGCAAAACGTAACCGAGATACATCCTGAGCAAAAGTACCCTCAAAAACAGCCATAATCTAAATTTAAGTTAATGTTGTTCGCTTCAATTTAAATAGCGATCGCTCTGTCATTGTTCATTGATCATTTAACATTTACGACTTAGTTGCTTAATGGTCAATGTTCAATGTTTAATGTTTGAGGGCGATCGCGCTTCAATTTTAATATTTTGGTTATGGTTAGATGATAAAAAAGTTCAAAATTGCCACTAAAACCACTAAGATAGCCCAAACACCAGAACCGAAGAAGATTAGGGATTTAGACTGTTCCCAGTTTTGGGGAGAGGCATAAGCTACAGGAACTCCGATTACCATCACAAAAGAAAATAAAACTAGTATTGATAACGTCAACTGAAATAGAATAGTCATGATTTGATTCTCCTGGCGATCGCCGCAACCTAAAATTACGGGCAAATCGCTAAATAAAGTTTTAATTTGGTTATTTTTTTTCCTGAATATTACGCTACCAAAAAATTGGCTACATCTGAGAAAAAATATTTCTGCTGATAGTAACTAATTAGCTTTAAAGTTTTGTAAACTGAGCATAATGAAATTAACAAGCGACTCCTACCCATGGTTTGATAGTTCCTAAAACCAAAGACCTATCTGCAAAAGTAGACAGGAGTTATGACAAGCCAGCAGTCAATTAAATATTGCTCTGGATATTGAGATAAGTGTTACTGAAAACATAATGTTAGATTTTAGAACTTGCGGTATTCTGCTACATCCAACTTCACTACCCAGTCGTTTCGGTATTGGAGATTTAGGTAACAGTGCTTATCAATTTATCGATTTTTTAGCTGAGGCTCATCAACAGTTATGGCAGATTTTGCCCATCGGGCCTACAGGTTATGGTAATTCTCCCTATCTATCATATTCAGCTTTAGCGGGCAATCCTTTACTTATTAGTCCCGATAAACTAAAAGAACAAGGATTATTAACAGCCGAAGAGTTAAAGGACATACCAGACTTTCCCCTAGATAAAGTAGATTTCGATCTGGTAATTGCCACTAAAATGCCCCTATTAAAAAAGGCGGCAGAGCGTTTTAAAAGTCAAGCAACAACTAAACAATTAGACGCATTTAAACGATTTAGTAATCGACATGATGATTGGTTGGATAACTATGCCTTATTTATGGCGTTAAAAGAAGCTAATAATGGCAGTAGTTGGCATCAATGGGAGCAAGACATTGCTACTCGTCAACCTGAAGCTATAACAGAATGGACAACTCGTCTGCACGAGCAGGTATTCTTCCACAAATTTCTTCAGTATGAGTTTTTTACTCAGTGGAAGCATCTCAAACAATATGCCAACCACAAAGGAATCAGTATTTTCGGTGATATCCCTATTTATGTTGCTCATGATAGTGTTGATGTTTGGGCCCATCCCAATATTTTTCATTTAGATGAAGCAACAGGAGAACCTGCCTTAATGGCTGGCGTACCACCGGATTATTTCAGTGCCACCGGTCAATTATGGGGAAATCCGGTTTATAACTGGGAAGAATTAGAAAAAACTGACTTTCATTGGTGGATTAGAAGGGTTGAAGGTATCCTCGAATATGTCGATATTATTCGCATCGATCATTTCCGAGGTTTTCAGGCTTATTGGGCAGTTAAGCAAGGAGAAAAAACTGCCATGAATGGTAAGTGGTTGGATGCCCCTGGAGAAGAATTTTTCACCCTATTAGACCATAGATTGGGCAAGTTACCTATTGTCGCCGAAGATCTAGGAGTCATTACCCCAGAAGTTGAAGCTTTGCGGGATAAATTTGCTTTTCCAGGCATGAAAGTTTTGCAATTTGCCTTTGATAGCGATCGCGCTAATGGCTTTTTGCCCTTCAATTATACTAACCGCAACTGTGTTGTTTATACGGGAACTCATGACAATAATACTACCGTCGGTTGGTTTTACGAGCGATCGCCTGAAGCACAAGCTAGAGTGGTAGATTATCTAGGTTGCGTCTGTGAAGATGGCATCCATTGGGCGTTAATTCGTCTGGCATTATCTTCTGTAGCCAATAGCTGCATCCTCCCCTTTCAAGATATTCTGGGTTTGGGAACTGATGCCAAAATGAATACACCCTCTCAACCTACAGGAAACTGGGAATGGCGTTGCCGCGAAGCTGCCTTCAACCAAGAACTAAGTGGTCGTTTGCGATATCTAGTTTATCTTTATGGTCGTACACCCAGGATGAAGGATGAAGTCTGAGTGCAAAATGCGATATTATTCGGGTGTGCAATTGTCTAAATTAATTAAATCAAAAATCAATTGAGTTGGGTAATCTTAGATTTTGTTGAAAAGCTGGCTAACTATCCCCAAGAGCAAGAACTGCGGCTAGCTGAAGCAGTTGCCAATGATGATGTAACTGAGATTAAAAAACTGTTGCGCCAAGGTGTAGATCCTAACGTGCGGATTGTAGGACAGTGTCTCAATCCCTTGATATTTCTGGCATTTCAAAAAAACTTTTTTACCTTACCCCCAACTTCCCCTTACGATGTCCAACAAAATCTTTATGAAATTATCCCCAAAACCGAATGCTTACGCTGTTTATTAGAATATGGAGCAGACCCCAATCTAAGGAATAATTTTGGTAAAACAGTCTTAGATCTAGCAATTATTTGGTGTTTGCCCGATACAGTCAAGCTATTACTAGAATATGGTGCAGATGTTAATTTAGGCGATCGCCAGGGTATTACCCCTTTAATGAAAACGGTTATTTGGGGTATTCAAGATGCTCGCTCGATGGCTGATAAACTGCAAATTAGCCAATATATCCTTGATTTTGGTGCTGATATTAATGCTCAAACTTTAGATGGCACGACAGCTTTAATGTATGCTGTTACCAATTGCCGTATAAAAGCGATCGAGTTTTTGCTCGCCAAAGGAGCATCATTATCTATTACAGACAACAGGAAAAATCGAGCCTGGGATCTCATACCTAAACACCTCAATCGCGACTGCTACGAGGGAATTTCTAAAATGCTCACTCAACCCCAATTCCAATCGGATCTACCAATAAATCCAACAATTGAACCAGAAGGCGATCGCCTGTTAAAAGTAATTTTATCTGCTTTGCAAGAAACCGAAAATAATCAATAATTAAATTAATTTATGTCAGTGGGAAACGAACCAGCCGAAATTTTAGAACAACGTCTCTTTTATAAGGGACGCAAATTTGATTATGAAGTAATTAAACTTCGTTTACCCAATGGAGTTGAAGGAAATTGGGAATGTATTCGCCATCCTGGGGGAGCTTTAGCTGTACCCGTAACTGCTGAAGGTAAATTTGTTTTAGTTAAGCAATATCGCTTTACAGTTCAAGGAAGATTACTAGAATTTCCTGCCGGTACTGTTGAACCCGATGAATCTCCTGCGGTAACCATTAAACGAGAAATTGAAGAAGAAACCGGTTATCGCGCCCACAAATGGCAAACTTTGGGGAAATTTTCTCTAGCTCCCGGCTATTCTGATGAATATATCTACGCTTATTTGGCACTAGATTTAGAAAAGCTAGAGCTACCGCCACAACAAGATGAAGATGAAGATATTGAGGTAGTATTAATGACTGCATCAGAACTAGAAGCAGCAATTCTAGCAGGTGAACCCATTGATGCTAAATCTATTGCTAGTTTTTATATGGCGCGGGCATATTTAGATTAGTTAGAGATTTTGTCAGGAATTTTGTAAAGCTAAAATAGCTATATGAGAGAGAAATTAAGTTTAACTAAGAAAAAACTCGTGAGTAAAAAATCAGAATTATTAGAAGCGATCGCGGGAAAAAATCGTGGTTTACTGGCTAATGAAATCGATAATGTTAGAGTATTAGCCGCAATTCAACAATTAGAAGACCATAATCCCACCTCCCATCCCATTCAAGCCAAAGAGCTACTAGAAGGAGATTGGCGTTTGCTCTATACTACCAGCAAAGGAATCTTGGGTTTAGACCGTTTTCCTTTATTTAAATTAGGACAAATTTACCAGTGTATTCGTACGGCTGAAGCTAAAGTATATAATATTGCCGAAATAATAGGTTTGCCATTCCTAGAGGGCTTAGTGAGTGTAGTAGCAACTTTTGAACCAGTCTCAGAACGTCGAGTTAATGTGATCTTCGAGCGGTCAATAATCGGCTTACAGCGTTTTTTCAGCTACAATAGCCCCAGTAAATTCATTCAACAAATCGAATCTGGTAAAAAGTTTTTGCCTCTTGACTTTAGCATCGAGCGACAAGAGCAAAAAGGCTGGTTAGATATTACTTATTTAGATCAAGATATGCGAATTGGTAGAGGAAACGAAGGTAACGTATTTGTTTTGACAAAAGAATCTTAATTGCTATTTGCGTCAGAGATTTCGGTAAACTAATATGAGCAAGATCGGCACTGGCGCGATCGCCTTTTAACCATCAAAATTGTCAACTATCAAGATAATGAGTACCTCCGAGATCCAAAACCAACTAGAAGAATTAAATACCACCGCCGTAAAAGCGATCGCTGATACTCAAAATCTAGAAGAATTAGAACAACTCAGAATTAAGTATCTAGGTAAAAAAGGTCAACTATCCCAAATTTTACGAGGAATGGGCAAATTAAGCCCAGAAGAGCGTCCTGCCATTGGTTCTCAAGCTAATGTTGTCAAAGAAAACATCCAAAGCAGTTTAGACGAGCAAAAACAACAGTTACAGCAAGCTGCCATCGAGGCAAAAATTAAAGCTGAAACTCTCGATGTTACTATGCCTGGTGTGGGTCGTCCTCTAGGTCGCATACATCCCCTCAATGGGGTAGTAGATCGGGTTTTGGACATTTTTGTCGGTTTGGGTTATACCGTAGCTACAGGGCCTCAAATCGAAACGGATTACTATAATTTTGAAGCTTTAAATACCCCTCCGGATCATCCAGCTAGAGATATGCAGGATACTTTTTATTTATCCGGAGGCAACTTATTGCGGACTCATACATCTTCGGTACAGATTCGCTACATGGAAAGTCACGAGCCACCCATACGTATTATTGCACCAGGTCGAGTTTACCGTAGAGATACAGTAGATGCTACCCACTCGGCAGTGTTCCATCAAGTAGAGCTACTGGCGATTGATAAAGGTTTAAAATTCACCGATCTCAAGGGTACGATTAAAGAATTTTTACAGCGTATGTTTGGTGATGAGCTTCCCGTGCAATTTCGCGCCAGTTATTTTCCCTTTACTGAACCTTCAGCCGAAGTAGATGTACAGTGGAAGGGTAAATGGCTAGAGGTAATGGGTTGCGGCATGGTAGATCCTAACGTCCTTAAAGCCGTAGGTTACGATCCCGAAATTTATACGGGTTTTGCCGCAGGGTTTGGCGTAGAAAGATTTGCTATGGTGTTACATCAAATCGATGATATTCGCCGTCTGTATAATAGCGACTTGCGTTTTTTACAGCAATTTTGATCAAAGCTATAGTAAACTTTTTACTCAACTTTTAAGACGGCTTTTGGCAAAGAGTATGTCAAGTTTCTCAAAAGTTAATTTTATCTAAGTTGCATTCTGACAATACCCTTATGTCTTAAAATCAAATACAAGATATAGATTAGATTAGGTATGGAAGATGGGGAATTTTAATTTAACTGATGATTTGTATTGGACGGTGGAAGCACGGACAAAACTGAAAAAGATTCCTTTCTTTGTTCGTCCTCAAGCACGTCAGCGTATCGAACAACTAACTCGTGCGGCTAATTTAGAAGAAGTCACTGCTAATATCGTCGAACAAGCAAGGCTGGAGTTTGGGCAATAAGTTAACCTGAATTCGATGAGAACAAAATTTATTCATAAGGTGTCAACTGATATGCTTGATAAAATACGTAGATAGATAATAATCCTAGTAGGATATTAAAACTAATCTCCACAAAGCGATCGGGAAGTCTGGGCAAAAAACGAGTACTAATTTGCGCCCCAATTAAACCTCCTGTTCCCAAAATTATGCCAGTTAGCCATACGATATTACCTCTCGATGCGTGTCCCACACAGGCAGAAATTGAAGTAATTATAATAACTCCCAAGCTAGTTTGAACGGCTGATTTAATTTTTTCTCCTAATAACAATATTTGCAAGGGAACTAAAATAACTCCCCCACCAATACCGAATAAACCTGCTAGTACTCCTGCGACTCCACCAGTTAATAAACGTGATAAGAGAGGATTATTGATTAATTGTTGTTGATTATCGCCTTTAGCTACTATTCGTTTGCGAAAGCTAGTTAAAAAGATATTAATAATTAAAAAACAAGCAAAAGAAACTAATAAAACAAATGGCGCGATCGCACTAGCGATCCAAACTCCAATTTGTGCTGTTAATAATGATGGTAAACCCAATAAAATAACTTTTTTAAAACTTAAATTACCCGTCCGCCAATTTTGAAAACTACCAGATATGGAAGTCATAATAATAGCTAAACTGCTAGTAGCTACAGCTTGAACTGGAGTATATCCTAAGCTTTTAATAATTGGTACTAAAACCGTACCGCCACCGATACCTAAAATACCTGCCAGCAGTCCCGAAAATAAGCCCCAGCCAATTAAAATTAATAAATTATTCACTATAAATTGATGATGAGTTGTTAATAATTCGGGTTGACGAAGTATTTATTATTTGTTTTTTTTTTTAATTTAAATTTAATTATTCATTCCAATCGATATGACCGTTAATATTATATTTTTTATATAGTTCTAAAATTTCTTTGGTAAATTTTTTTAATTGTTCGTCTTGCTCTTGTTTTGCTAACTCATAAAGTCTAATAAACATTTTTTTTCCTGTCTCAGTTTGTTGCAGATTTTTTTTTAACATATTGTGTCGACTACAAAGAGTTTGTCCGTTTTCTAATGTATTTAAACCACCCTGTGATCGCGGTTTAATATGGTCAGCATGAATTTCTAAACCTTCGTTTTTACCTTGTCCGCAAATTACACATCGATAATTGTCTCTTTCAAATATTTTTTTCTTTAGATTTTCTGAGAATGTAGTTGCTTGAGATATTCCTACAAAGTCAGGATCGTATCTATAAACACCTTTTTTAATCTTAATTAATTTACCTTCTTCATAAAGAGTTCTAATTGCTCTATCAGGATCGGCTAGTTCTTTGTTATACTCTTTTTTATGATCATCTAAAATTTTAGATATAATTTCTTTGTGTTTAATATCTTGATTAGGATTGTTTTTATAATACTGAAATATAAATTCTTTTTGACTAACCTTTTGATTTTTGTTCACGGCAAAAATTATAAAACTAAAGAGCTATTGTTATTATTTTTTTGACGAAGTGAAGAAAACTCCTGTTGTTGTACGGCAGGATACTGTTTACAACATTGCTCGATTGTCTGATAGATTGCCTTGGCGATCGCCTTGACGACAGGAATAGCTACAGAATTACCGATCTGTCTATACATTTGAGTTCTAGATACGGGAAAAATAAAATCACGATTGAAACCCATAATTGCTTTACATTCTGATTCAGTTAATAATCTAATTCCCGTTTCGCCATCTTTAACAAATGTTCCCGTTAATCGTTGTATTTTGTGATAGGTAGAAACTAAAGTTTTGACTTTAATTTTAGAATTGCGATCTATTAGTTGCGGTTTACCATCATCTTTTTTAAATAGGTAAGTTTTTTGAAGATGTTTACTGATGGAATATCCTGTCACATTGCTTTCTACAAAGCTATCTATGTAAACATCATTTTCTTGACCTAAAGGAAAATTAAATTGAACTCTACGTTGCAAATAATCCCGTTGAAATCCTACTAAATAAATTCTAGATCTAAATTGCGGTAAATTAAACTTTGCAGCATCTAAAATAGCGTAGCGAACATCATAGTTTAAAGAATTAAGAGTTTCGAGAATAATTTGAAATGTTTCTCCTCGATTGTGAGTTACTAAACCAGGAACATTTTCTAGTAGAAAACATAGAGGTTTTTTGACCTGTAAAATACTAGCAATAGTATAAAATAATGTTCCTTGAGTTTGATGTAAAAATCCTTCTCTTTTACCAATGTTACTAAAAGGTTGACAAGGAAATCCCGCTAAAAGAATATCATGGTCGGGAATATCTTCAGGGGCGATCGCATTAAGATCTCCATAGGGAAGTTCGCCAAAGTTTGTTTCATAAGTTTGACGAGCATATTTATCCCATTCAGAAGAAAAAACGCATTTACTATTATTACTTTCAAAAGCAATTCTCATCCCACCAATACCAGCGAATAAATCGATAAATTTGATGGGATTTTTAATTATATAAGCTGGTTTATGTTCGCTATAACTTGGGTCGATTGATTCTATTAATTGTGAAATATGTGATTGGCCTGTATTGATTAAATGTTTTACTTGAATCGGCATTACTCAAAGTAACTAAAAAATGTCTATTTTTCCTCAATTGTTGAAAATTGATAGTTTTTTGACAGTTGCATGGGAATGTTAATCGGTTTGGGTTGCCCTTGAGAATGCTGTCCGATATTTAATTCATCTAAGCTATCTAATAAAGCTTGTTTTACTGTCGGTACTTGGGGAGTAGCCAGCATTAATTGATAATATTCGATCGCCTGCCAATAATATTCTTCAGATAAATAATTATTTTTTAACAAACGAGTTAATTGCCTAATAGCAATCAGACGTTTTACAGGCTCGCGATCAGTTAAATTATCTAACAGTTTGTCAACTTTAAACTCTTGAGAATGCTGTTTTCCTTGCCACAAATAGCCAATTAATAAACCTAAAGTAATTACAGTAGCAAAACCTTGTAAAATCAACCCCGTAGTTAGCCAGCGATTTTCCGCATCAGCCCAAATTGAAGCTGCTAAATAGGTACTAAATCCTCCTACACCTCCACTAGCAACTGCTGTAACTAAACGACGATTTAAACCTGTTAAGTAACGCTGCCATCTGACACAATATTTCTGCCAGCTACGACTTGGTAATAAATAACTTAAAGACATTAATCCTATGCCGACAATCGTAGCTAGGAGTAATTTCCAGTGCCACCACCACATAAGGGCGATAGCCAACGATATAACTATCCAACGCTTGATTTTTTGCCAATCTCGTTTATTAAGGCGCAATTTGCGGGGTATGTCCCAGTGAGATCGCCACGATCCAATTAATTGCCGATTCCTAGATGATGCTTTGGACACAAAGATTTCCCAATCTGATTCCAATCTACTATATTACCAATCTTTCAAGAATGAAAAGAAAGTATTAACAATTAACAGCAAAACTCCAAATCAGAAGTCATTTTAGCCATCTGTTATGTATATTTAAGAGCAAATAAGCGATAGTTTGTTAAACTAGACTTGGTATTAAGTTCATCAGTACTATAAATTATGAGTCTTAATGTAGTTAATTTAGTTGGTCATGCTGGTGCGATGCCAGAAATCGTACATTTTGAATCGGGAGCAGTAAAATGTAAACTGCCATTAGCAGTCAATCGCCGCAGTCGTAATAATGAGAAACCTGACTGGTTTAATTTAGAAATTTGGGGCAGAACTGCGGAAATTGCGGGAGATTATGTTAAAAAAGGTAGTTTAATTGGAATTCAGGGGTCTTTAAAAATTGAAACTTGGAGCGATCGCAATGATCCAACAAAAGTTCGTTCTCGTCCAGTAATATTAGTTAATCGTTTAGATTTATTAGGTTCTAAACGGGATGTCGATCCAGGTGCGGTTAGTGGCTATCCAGAATAGCAATAACAATGAAAATAGCTGGTCAAAGCGATCGCACTGTGATAGTAGTACTGAGTTGCGCCGCCCTCATTTTATATACCTACAATTTAGGGGAACTTCCGTTAAGAGACTGGGATGAAGGTATTGTTGCAGGTGTTGCTCGTAACATTTGGCGTGGTATGCCAGATAGTGATGTTTGGCTTTATCCTACGATTAATTATGACCAGCCTTACTGGAATAAGCCCCCTTTAATTCACTGGTTAATTGCCATTACCTATAGTTGGTTTGGGGTTAGCCAATGGACTACTAGACTGACTCCAGCTATCTTATCGGCTTTATCTGTTCCCTTGTTATATAAACTTGCTAGAGATATTTTACCTACTTCCACAGGAGCGATATTTTCGGCATTGGTTTATTTAACTTTATTACCAATGGTACGTCATGGCAGATTGGCAATGTTAGATGGAGCGATCGCAACTTGGTTTATTTTAACTTTTTGGTGTTTATTACGTTCTTATAACCGTCCACGTTATTTTTTGGGAGTTGGCATCGGATTGGGATTAACCTGTCTGACAAAAGGGATGATGATGGGGGTGTTATTGTTCGCGATCGCCCTAATTTTTTTACTTTGGGATGCACCAAAATTACTCAGAAACTTCTATTTATGGCTGGCAATAGTTTTAGGTGTTTTACCTGCGATCGCTTGGTATTTGCTGCAATATTGGCATTATGGAGAGCAATTTTTAGGTGTTAGTTTGGGAGAACAAACTTTTAACCGTATTTGGCAACCAATCAGTGTCTCTAGTCCTCCTTGGTACTATATTTTAGAACTTCTTAAATACACTTTTCCCTGGCTATTATTTTTTCCGGGAGGTATAGCGATCGCCTTAAAAACTAAAGATTATACTTGGGCAAAATTAGCTTTAATTTGGTCTAGTATTTATTTTATTGCCATTTCTCTGATGGTTACTAAACTTCCCTGGTATATCATTCCGTTTTATCCTATTTTCTCCCTATTGGTAGGAGTTAATTTAGCTAAAATCTGGCAAGATTGGAGTAGGGGGCAAAGATCTCGATTACAAGTAAAGATAAGTTTTATTTTCTTGAGTTTATTTGCCTTAGCTATTGGGTTTATTAGTATTTTTTACAGTTATCTGAATCTATCAGGCGATCGCTTTTTACAATTAATCCTGATAGCATTAGCTGCTACTTTTACTCTCGCCGCCTCAACCCTTTGGTGGAAATCTCGTTACTTTATTGTGGTTTTAGTCCTGGGGTTATATAGTTCTTACTTACTATTTTTTCATTCTCAGCTATGGGTTTGGGAATTATCGGAAGCTTTCCCAGTTAAACCCGTAGCGGCAATTATCCGACAACATACTCCAGCCAAACAAATTATCTATACTTCCTATGATGCTGTTCGCCCATCTTTAGAATTTTACAGCGATCGCGTTATTTTACCAGCTACAGATGCAGAGTTAAAAAAGCGTTGGCAAGAACCAAATAATGTCTATTTTTTGCTAGATTCTGAAGCATTGTCTAGGTTAAATTTAAATCGCCCACAAATTCTAGGTGATAGCGTAACATGGCTACTAAGTTCTGAGAGAAACAATCCCATCAGGGAAACCTGGAAACTAATTACTAAACTCAAATAGCTATTTTTACCAAACTGTGGAATTAAAATATGCCTTAGTTCATGAATGGTTGACTCCCAAAGCCAAAGGAGGTTCGGAATTAGTTGTTAAAGAAATTTTGCAACATATCAATGCCGATTTATATGCCTTAATTAATTTTGAATCAGTCAACCCTGAAAGTTATTTATATCAGCGAACTATTGGAACGACATTTTTACAAAAATTTCCTGCCGCTCGTAATGGAGTACAAAAATACTTACCACTGTTACCCATTGCGATCGAACAATTAGATTTAAGAGCTTATGATGTTATCCTGTCTTCTTCCCATGCAGTTGCTAAAGGGGTTTTAACCAGTCCCCACCAGTTACATATTTGCTATTGTCATACCCCCATGCGTTATGCTTGGGATTTAACATTTGATTATCTAGGTCAAGAGCGATCAAGAATAGGAATTAAAGGCATAATTACCAGATATCTATTACATCGCTTGCGTCAGTGGGACGTGATTTCTGCTAACCGTGTAGATTACTTTATTGCTAATTCCCGACATACCGCCCGTCGTATCTGGCGTTGCTATCGTCGTAACTCTGAAGTAATTTATCCTCCAGTAGACATCCAGAAATTTGTATTTCAAACCCAAAAAGAAGATTTTTATGTAACGGTTTCTCGATTAGTAAGTTATAAACAAATATGCCTAATTGTTGCCGCTTTTAACCAACTACAAAAACCACTAGTGGTAATTGGGGAAGGGAAGCAACTGCAACAACTGCGTCAATTAGCTAAATCTAACGTGCAGATTTTAGGCTGGCAACCCCATAATGTAGTAAAAGAATACATAGCAAAAGCTAAGGCATTTGTCTATGCTGCTTGTGAAGACTTTGGTATTGCCTTAGTAGAAGCTCAAGCTTGTGGTACACCAGTAATCGCCTATGGACAAGGAGGTGCTTTAGAAACAGTCAAAGATATTCGCGAACATCCTCAAGATGGTACGGGTTTGTTTTTCCCCAAGCAACAACCAGATGCTTTAGTACAAACTGTGGAACTTTTTGAGAATATTCAAACTAAAATCGATCCTGAAAATTGTCGCTTGCAAGCAATGAAGTTTGACCCAACAATTTTTCAAAAGTCCTATTTAGAATTTGTAGACCGTTCGTTAGAAGAGTTTAAATTATCCAATAGTCAAAGGGGACTGCAAAACTCATTCTTGCAGTAATCTCTAGCTATTTCAAAAAATAATCAATTTCTAATCGAAGTTTTTACCTATTAATAGCTTTCTCGATTTATTATTGGGACATTATGGTGTGATGTGTGAAGGAGTAAGATGACTGCTAACAGCCAACTTATTTCCGTCAAGCTAGTACAAGGGTTAATTAGAAAAGGTTTTCGACCTTCACGCGACCCAAATAGACAATTGAGTCTATCTTTACCAGCTTTGGATGGAAATTTTGCCAAACGTTTATTTGATATTGTTTTTTCCCTGTTTGTTCTTATATTTTTTTCTCCCATTTACTTAATTTTGATGACTTTAATTGCCATCAATTCTCCAGGACCAATTTTTTATACCCAAAAAAGAATTGGTAAAGATCATCAGCCTTTTAACTGTATAAAATTTAGAACTATGGTTAATAATGCTGACGATCTGCTAGAGACGATGATCAGCAACTCTCCTGAAATGCGTCAAGAATTTCAAGATAATTTTAAACTAAAACAAGACCCTAGAATTACTAAAATTGGTAATTTTTTGCGCCTCACTAGTTTGGACGAATTTCCGCAATTTTGGAATGTCCTTAAAGGAGATATGAGCGTAGTTGGGCCACGACCATTAGTTCCCGAAGAATTGCATAAATATGGTCGTAAAATTAATACTGTTTTGACAATTAGACCGGGAATAACTGGTTTATGGCAAGTATCGGGACGTAATGATATTCCCTATCCCAAACGAGTTAAAATAGATGTTTATTATGCCACTAGTCACAACTGGCTATTAGATATTTGGATTGTTTTTAAAACTATTGGGGTGATAGTTTTTCCCAAAAATAATGGTGCTTACTAAATAAAATAAATTACTCAAGCAATTGGAATAATTTATATTAAAGTATTATTAACTAACACCATTAATAACAAAATTAGTTAATTTTACTGATTAGACTGATCGCAATAATCTCAAAACATAATTTAATGATTTGATGATTTTTTTCAGGCGATCAATTTTTTTTTAGGTTATTTTAGGATATGTATTTACACCGAATTTACTATTAATTACGTTAAATAACGTGGCAATAGTTAAACATAGTGGTACTATTTTTATTACATTTAGACAAGTAGGTAGGGATTTAAATGAGTGAACGCAAAGTAGCTTTGATTACTGGAATCACTGGTCAAGATGGTTCTTATTTAAGCGAATTGCTTTTAGATAAAGGTTATGAAGTTCATGGTATTATTCGGAGAACTTCTACTTTTAATACCGATCGCATCGATCATATTTATATCGATCCTCATAGTCCAGATGCCAAATTATTTTTACATTATGGCGATTTGACTGATGGCACTACTTTGCGACGCATCTTAGAAGAAGTCAAGCCCATAGAAATTTATAATTTGGGCGCGCAATCTCACGTTCGAGTTAGTTTTGACGCTCCAGAATATACTGTAGATTCTGTAGGAATGGGAACTTTGCGTTTATTAGAAGCAATTCGAGATTATCAAAAAAGAACTGGCATTGAAGTCAAATTTTATCAAGCTGGTTCTTCAGAAATGTTTGGTAAAGTACAGGACGTTCCTCAAAAAGAAACTACTCCTTTCTATCCCCGCAGTCCCTATGCTTGTGCCAAAGTTTACGCTCACTGGCAAACAGTTAATTATCGCGAATCTTATGATTTGTTTGCTTGTAACGGCATTTTATTCAATCACGAATCTCCTCGTCGGGGTGAAACTTTTGTCACGCGTAAAATTACCAGAGCGGTAGCCAGAATTGTTGAGGGGACTCAAAAGAAACTTTATTTGGGTAATTTAGAATCTAAAAGAGACTGGGGTTATGCCAAAGACTATGTTCGAGCTATGTGGATGATGCTGCAACAAGACAAACCCGATGATTATGTGGTGGCTACGGGAGAAACCCACGAAATTAAAGAATTTTTGGATATTGCTTTTGGTTATGTGAATTTAAATTGGAACGATTATGTGGCTTTCGACCCTCGTTATTTACGTCCAGCTGAAGTTGATTTACTCATTGGAGATCCGACTTTGACCAAGCAAAAATTGGGCTGGAAACCTTCAGTAACCTTTGAAGAATTAGTAAAATTAATGGTGAACGCAGATCTGGCTACTTTAAATCTACCTTTACCCGACGGTAATGAAAATTATCTCGATAATGCTCATGTACGCCGTACTTTTGCCACGATCGTAGATTAAATTAAAGCTAGTTCGTTATCGAACCACCGCAGATTCTTCGATTTCTTCAATTTAATGATGCTAAGTTTACAGGACAAGCGAATTCTAGTTACTGGTGGAGCCGGATTTTTAGGCAAACAGGTAGTCCAGCAACTCTCTCTAGCCGGAGCGGATTTAGATAAGATTACTATACCGCGATCGCGAGAGTTAGACCTGTGTAAATTAGAAAATTGCCAAAAGGCAGTTAAAGACCAAGATATTGTGGTTCATTTGGCCGCTCATGTGGGGGGGATAGGTTTAAATCGGGAAAAACCCGCCGAATTATTCTATGACAACTTAATGATGGGGGCGCAATTAATTCATGCTGCCTATCAGGCAGGTATTGAAAAATTTGTCTGCGTAGGAACTATTTGTGCCTATCCTAAGTTTACTCCCGTACCTTTTAAAGAAGACGATCTTTGGAATGGTTATCCAGAGGAAACTAACGCACCCTATGGTATTGCTAAAAAAGCTTTGCTGGTACAGTTAGAGTCCTACCGCTTGCAGTATGGCTTTAATGGTATTTATCTATTACCGGTCAATTTATATGGTCCGGAAGATAACTTCGACCCCAATAGTTCTCATGTAATTCCTGCCCTAATTCGTAAGGTATACGAGGCACAACAGCGAGGAGATAAAAAATTACCTGTATGGGGTGACGGTAGTCCGACACGGGAGTTTCTCTATTCTAGAGATGCAGCGCGAGGAATCGTGATGGCAACTCAAAAATATAATGAAGCTGCACCAGTTAACTTAGGGACGAATCACGAGGTGGCAATTGGCGATTTAGTAGAAACAATTTGTGAACTGATGGACTTTGAAGGGGAAATTGTTTGGCAAACTGATCAGCCAAATGGTCAACCCCGTCGCTGTCT
>JBHJNX010000061.1:0-21500 GCA_050330335.1 Pleurocapsa sp.
AGTTATTACAGTTGGATTAACTTTAACTCTTCCTTTACAGGCAAAGATAGTTTAGTTACTCAGCTAGTAGCAGGTAATGGTAATTCTCCCGCCAATACCTTTATCTCCGCCGGACTTTACAATACTTTTGGTGTACCCTTTACCGATCAGACAGGCGCGCCCGAAGCTGGTAGTGTTGCTATTCGCGAATTATTTTATGATTTCCCTATCGGTGAAAAATTACGGGTAGTAGTAGGGCCGAGAATCAACTGGTATCGTTACTTTGATAATAATGCCTATACTTTCTTCTTAACTGGGGCAAGTAGTTATAACTCCAGTGGTGGTACTTTGGTGAACCCCATTGATCGTGGTTCGGGAGTAGTCTTAACTTACGATTTTAACGACTTATTGACTTTTAAACTGGGTTATTTAGGAGAAAATACCGAATTTCTGCCCGCAGCTTTCTTTAATACTTCTTCTGACCCCAATAAAGGTTTATTTAGTGCCACTCAAACCCTGACTGCTCAGATTGATCTGGCGATCGCCGAAACGGCTAATGTACGTTTACTCTACACGCGCTCTACTGTAGATAATAATCAACCCATTCTCGATGCTGCTGGTAACATTACTGGATTTGGTGTTGGTGGTGCGACAGGAGAACCGATTTATGGCATAGCCGACGATGGTTTTGGCGGTACAATTGGGGATGCTCCTGCTGATACTTTTGCGGTTAATTTTGACTGGAAGATTTTAGATTGGTTGGGTGTTTTTGGACGCTATAGTTACGGTAGTACAAAAATTTTCCCTCGCAACCCAGATATAGAAGACGGCGAGGTTAACGCCCAAGCTTTTCAAATCGGGGTAGCATTTCCTGACTTACTTAAAGAAGGCGGATTAGGAACTTTCTCTTTTGTAGTTCCTTTTGATGTTACCGATGGCGAAGAATTTTTAGTTGCTGGTGCGGGAGATGGCGGTACTCAATATGAGTTTGAAGTTACCTATCATTATCCAGTCAATGATAATATGGCGATCGTTCCTGCTTTTTATCTAGTTGCCAATCCCAACAACTTTGAAGACAATCCTAATATCTATGTTGGTAACCTGCGAATGCAATTTAGTTTCTAATTGGTTAATTGTTGATTACTGATGACTGTTTATGTCTTATCCGAGAGATTTAATTGGTTATGGTGCTAATCCTCCCCATCCCCGATGGCCGGGAGATGCCAAAATAGCTTTACAGATAGTTCTCAACTATGAAGAAGGTTCAGAATATTCTATTCCCGATGGAGATGATACTTCGGAAATTTATTTAAGAGAAGTTCCTGGTGCATCTATGGGTAAAGGGATGCGGGATCTACAGGTGGAATCTATCTATGAATATGGCAGTAGAGTTGGTTTTTGGCGTTTAATGCGCCTATTTCAAGAAAAAAAATTAAAAGTAACCATATTTGGAGCAGCACTGGCCTTAGAAAGAAATCCCGCAGCAGTCAAGGCGATCGTCGATGCAGGATATGATATTTGTTGTCATGGTTGGCGGTGGATTGGCTATCATCTCTTAGATGAAGCGGAAGAAAGAGAACATATCCATAAAGCGGTAGCATCTCTAATTAAACTTACAGGCGATCGCCCGTTAGGATGGTATTGTCGTTATGCACCCAGTATCAATACTCGTCGCTTAATTGTCGAGGAAGGAGGATTTTTATATGATTCCGATGCCTACAATGACGATTTACCCTATTGGGTAGAAGTAGAGGGCAAACCCCATTTAGTAATTCCCTACACTCTAGATAACAATGACATGAAATATTGTGTTGCCCCTGGGTTTAATAATGGCAATGATTTTTATACCTATCTTAAAGATGCTTTTGATGTTTTATATGCCGAGGGAGAAACTTCCCCAAAAATGATGTCGGTAGGACTTCATGCCAGAATTGCAGGAAAACCAGGGAGGATTGCAGCGTTAGCCCGTTTTATCGATTACGTTCAAAGCCACGAAAAGGTTTGGATTTGTCGTCGCCTCGATATTGCCCGACATTGGATTCAGTATCATCCTTATGTTGGCAGGTAAGCGATCGCTGATTTCACAGAAAAGTCCAATAAGAAAATGTCGCTGCTTGTCCGCATTTGTTACCCTTTCGATCTTGAAGATTCCAAACGATCGCTTTTTCAATTAAAAATCTTTTACCTGTACTGGAAACTCTCACGCCGTGATAATTGTCAATATAACCTTTATTAGCTGCTTGCTGTAGCATGGCGGCTCTAGCCTCTCGATTTACTGTTTCTGCGCTCAATCTTGAAGGCATGGTAATAAATCTATCCCAAGTAATTTCCCATAGTTTTAAGGCTGTTTGATTGGCATAATTAAAAATTGGCTCTGTTTGAATGCCGTGAGAAACGAGGGCAAATGGAGCATAAAATAAAGCTTCTGCTAATTTTTCTGGTGTTTCTAATTTGTCAATTAATCGATTACCAGTTAGTTGCTCAAAACTATCTACTAAAATTTGGCTCCAACTAATTATTTTTGGTTGCTTCCAAACGGGTACGGACATTTTGTTTTAACTGAGTTAGATTTCCAAAAATTAATCCATTTGGGGAAAGGCAGTCAGGTTTACATCATTACTCCTGACTTTTGACTTTTAACTTCTTACGTGGTCGGATATGGCGAGGAAACCTGGCCATCCCCTACACGCTTTTAACTTTGACTCAACTCAATAATATTACCATCTGGATCTTGAACGAATAAAGCCGCTCTTCCCGATGCACTCATCTGAATGGAATAACCATGAGTTTGCAATTTGGTTTTAGCTGGTTCTAAATCTTTTACACTCAAAGCTAGATGGGGATTGCGACCCCATTTTTGATCATAGATATCGGCTGCAAAATCGGGATTGACGATTAAATGAATTTGACATTCTCCTACCTGATACCAAGTACCGGGAAATTTAGCCGTGCGATCGCCGACTTCAACCAAGCCTAAAATATTACCATAAAATTCTTTTGCCCGATGGAGATCGGCAACTAAAATAGCAGTGTGCAAACATTGAGTAATTTTCACGGGTTTAAAATAAAACTTCTCTTTCTACTGCTTCAAATAATGCCTGAAAGTTTCCCTTTCCAAAACCTCTAGCATGGCCTCGGCGTTCAATAAATTCTAAAAAAAACGTGGGTTGCTCGAAAATGGGTTGGGTGAAAATCTGCATTAGTAAAGATTCTGGCGTAGCGCGATCGCTGTCTATTAAAATTTGTTGAGTTTGAATTGCCGACCATTCTGACTCAGATATATTTTCTCGTTTGTTCGAGTAATGGTAATAGGTTTCGGGGATGTGTAAAAAATTAACCCTCCTCTGGCGCATCTGTGCAACTGCCTCAATTAAATCGAGCGATCGCAATGCCAGGTGTTGAATTCCCGCACCGTGATTAAGTTCTATAAATTCCTGAATTTGAGAATTAGCAGCGGTAGGTTCGTTAATATTAAACTGTACTCCACCAGTACGGTCGATTAAAGCTTGGCTATATAATCCGGATTGGGCTGTTTGAATATTAAAGGTTTGTTGTACTTCAAAGTCGAATAAAGTTCGATAAAAATCTACGGCGGGAGTTAATTCACCTGGGGGAACATTTAAAACAACGTGATCAATGGCGACAATATAAGAGTCATTGCTATAAAACTTTTCTTCACTATTTTCATCAATTAATGTGTGTTGCAGCGAACCCCAACCAGCAATTTTCGCTTCCGTGCGATCGCTTTGAGGATATTCTAAAATTTCAATACCTAACTGTTCAGCTTTAGTAATTATTGAGTTAATATTTTCTGTCCGAAAGGCAATATCCACAATTCCCGAAGGATGACAATTGAGATAATCACTAACGGGACTAAAACAATTGAGTGGAGAAGAAATTAAAAACTTAACCGAATTATAGGCGATCGCTTCTGTTTGGGTATTACCGTTATTCTGACTGTAGATCGGCTGAAACCCAATATTGTCAACAAACCAATCTTTTGTTTTAACTGCATCTTGCACGTAAAAATGTACGCGATCAATTTTCATAAAAAAGTAAAATTAACCTCATTAAATTATTTAGTAGCGCATAACAAGCCAAAACGAATCAATCCTCGGCTATAACCCTGACGCATCAAATTAAGCGATAAAGCACCTTGAATTGTCTGCCAACCTGCTTGTATTAAACCCATAATTGCTTGGGGGGCGATCGCCGAATCGATGACTACATCCCAAAAAGGGGCAACCGCCATTGACCAATCATCGTACTTTAAATTCTGCCAGCCGATATCTTCGGCGAGCGAGCGATATTCTGAGAGAGAAATGACATAAGGTAGACAATATACCCGATAGATCTCTTTTAAGTGTCGAATTTCGTCTGGAGTCAACTGTCCCACCACCGAATTAGTTTCCCGATGACACCAAGTAGCGAAAATTAATTTTCCTCCCGGTTGCAACACTCGATGACATTCCCGTAAAAATTTCTCTTTATCGGGCATATGTTCGCCGCTTTCTAACGACCAAACCAAATCAAAACTATCATCGGCAAAAGGCATTTCTAAGGCATTAGCCACCTCAAACTGCACTCGATGGTCTAAACTAGCTTCCTTTGCCCTTTCCTTAGCTCTAGCTGCCTGTATGGGGGATAAAGTAATGCCTGTACCCCTGGCTGCAAATTTATTTGCTAAATATAAGGTACTGCCACCAATACCACAACCCACATCGATAATATTTTTGGGTGCATTTTCCTGCTTTACATTTGCCCAAATTAGCAATTCTTCAATCAGATCGATTTGTGCCTGACGGCGGTCTAACTTATATGTACCACCCCTACCGTAATAGCCATGATGCATATGCTCACCCCAAATCCTTTCCCAGAGTCCGCTAGAAGCATCATAAAATTTTCTAATATCTTGCTCTAAATTCTCACTCATACACAATTTTAAAATTTGCCGTTCGTCTATATTTTATCTAAGTCACATTTAGCCCGGGTAATCCCACCTATCTACGCATTTCTTCGCAAATCAATTTAAAAATTCTTGAACAGCAATACTTGTAGACTTAGTTCTTTTGGTAAAAGACTACAACCAAAATTGGGTTTGAGTTATACAACATGGATTTAACTTGTTGCGATCGCGCTTGGTTTTTGGAGAGAGGTTAGAGATAGGGCGATCGCCATTTTAACTTAAAAAGCTAATTGAGAAGATTTTTTTTGACCTCTCCCCCAACCCCTCTCCTTGTAGGAGAGGGGAGCAAAATAATAATTTGTTATCAATTAAATAGTTTAGAAATAGCAATTAACTCTTTACCATTTACCTCAACAGTAGATGAATCTTGTCTTGTAAATGCCTTTTCTCCAACAAATGACACTTCAGAAAGAAATGAGGAAAAAATCAATGAAACCACGTAACATTATAATCGGACAAAAAGTAACGCCAGAAAAAGTTAAATTTGCCCAAGAATTGCGTCAAAATATGACCCCAGCCGAGAAAATATTATGGCAATATTTAAGAGCAAAACGTTTTCAGGGTTTTAAATTTCGTCGCCAGCAAATTATCGAAGGATTTATTGTGGATTTTTACTGTCATTCTCTTGGATTAGTAATAGAAGTTGACGGTAAAATTCACGATCGCCAAAAAGATTATGACGCAGACAGAGATAAAATAATTGCTGCTAAGGGCTTGTTTATTTTACGTTTTACTAATCAACAGGTAACAGAAAATATAGAATCCGTATTAAAAACTATCGCCGAAAAATCCAAAGATATTGAAGGTTTAAAGCCCTTCTCCTGTTAGGAGAGGGGTTGGGGAGAGGTTGACAATCTTTTAAACACATACTGGGTAGCCCAAAGAGCAAATAAAGGCAGACATACCGCATGAACGATCAATACTGTCGTTGCCACACCAATACTTTGCCACTGTACCCCAATTAGTAAAGCGATGCTGAATAAGACGGTAAAAATCACATTCCAGAGTAAATCGATTTGGGGTTTATCCACAGCGATTAATAGTTGGGAAGCGGAGTCAGCAAAAGGACGGGGAATAGCAGAAAGGCAGATTAAAATTAGTACGGGGATAGCAGGAATCCATTTTTCACCAAAGACGATGGGTACATAAATAGGGGCGAGGCTGGATTGTAAGATTACCATAGGTAAGATAATCAAAGAAATGGTTTTGAGACTGCTGTAATATCTTTGTTTGAATTGGGCAAAATTACTACGAGCATCGCAGAGATGGGGAAGTAGGGCGGATTTGATGGAGGTGATGATACCTAAACTGATACCCAAACCTGCGTTAAAAGCAAAATAATAGATCCCTAATGCTTCGATGCTGAGAAAACGTCCGACGATTAGATAATCTAAATTACTCCGCAGGTTATTTAATAATTCTACTCCTAAAACATTGCGTCCAAAACGAAGGAGATCACCCCAGCCATCGGTAGTAAATTTAAGCTTGGGTCGCCAAGAGTGATTTTTGAGCATAATATAAACCCAAATTGGCGGAACGAGTAACTTAGGGACAATAATTGCCCACATTCCCCAACCTGCGATCGCAAAGATTAAAGATAGGATATTATCGGTAGAAAATTGTAACATTTCCACTAGAGCGATCGCTTTTAAGCGGTTTTCTCGTTGAATTAGGGCTGCTTGAACTAAGCCATGAGGTAATAGGAGTAAACTGATTGCCATTGCACAGATAGGCAAAATTAATTGCTCATCGCGGTAAAACCAAGCTAGGGGAAAAGCGATTAAGCATTGAATGATAAATAAACCAATGGAAATAGCCCAATTGAGCCAATAAGCCGACTGTGCCAGTTGGGAGATATTTTCTGACTTGGCTTGAATCAAACGAACCCCAATCCCATTACGGGTAAAAACTCGCACGATATCGTTAACAGTTAAAACGATTGCTACTAAACCATAATCATGTTGAGTCAGAAACCTTGCCAAGACAATAGTTGTCAGCAACCGTGTCACTCGAATTACCGCCCCCGATAACCCCAACCAGCCCAAATTGCGGGTAAAAGGACTATCAGCTTTTTTCAGTCGCTGGCTAAATTTACTCCAAATTGCTTTCACGCCGTTACTTCTCCTAAAAATACTGCCCAACTTTGTAAAAACTTATCCCAAGCATTAATTACCGATGCTCTTCCTGCTTCTCCCCAGGCGGTTAAATTTTGTTCGGGTAAAAATGCGATCGCTTTGCTCAATTGTTCTATATTGTTAGCAGGTACTAATACGCCACAATCTTTTACCTGTTCCCTTAAACCATCAACATCAAAGGCAACTACGGGTTTACCTGCTGCTTTAGCTTCCAAACATACCAATCCCCAAGGCTCCCAACGGGAAGGAATGACAATTACATCACATTCGGCTAAAAAGGCTGGTACATCTTCTATCGCGCCGAGTAATTTAACGTGGGGTAAATTTTGGGCTAAATCTTTAATTAACTGCTCGTCTTGTCCGTAACCCCCTAAAGATAGTTGAAACTTTTCGGCTGTTAAGGAAGTAAAAGCAGATAACAACAGGTCATAGCCTTTTTGGGGGGCAAAGCGACCGTATGCGCCAATTTTTAAAGGAATACTGGGATTTTTAGTAGTAATTGTTAGTAAGGTATCGACAGGAGAAGCAGAATAAATTGTCCTTACTTTATTCGGACTAACTAGCTTATTACTCAACATCCAGTCTCGTTGGGCGTTGGAAATACTGACAACTCCGTCGGCTATACCGTAAGCCAAACGCAACATTAAGCGAAAGCGAGATTTAGAATTAACTTGATGTCGTTCAAATCCTTGGGAATAATGATGATCGTAAATGTAAAGCTGGCTATGTTGTTTAAGTAACCATAAATCGGGTAAATATTTCCACGCGCCAGGATAGTGAAAAATCATTACATTGGGAGAAGTATATTTTAATTTGGCTTTGGCTTCTTTTAGACGCAATACAGCAAAATCAAATTTTTGTCCCAGAGAGGAATTAATTAACTGCTTAACTAAACGATTCGAGCCTCCCGCCCGTTTATCTCCAATTAAATGCCAGACTGTTGGTTTCATTACCTGTTACCTATTACTTATGTACGGGCGTTTCGCGAAACGCCCCTACGTTTACCTATTACCCACTACCCAAGCAGAAAGGTCGCGCTGAATTAAATCCTGACAATATAAAATGTCTGCACGATATAAATCGATTAGTTGTTGTCTAACTTCAGGTGAGATTTGGGGAGTATTGAGATTTTGATGTTGAATCTTCTGGCGAATCTTAGCAGGAAATAAAGGTTTTAGTAGAGTTTTAATCGGATTGGGTTTAGTTAAAATTTGATGGAGTAATTTGTTTTTCGGCATCCCCGATTTGTTGGGACGTAATGCCATATTGGGAATATAAGTATTATCTATTTGTAAAAAACTAAAAATATCTTGTAGTAATGCGATCGCATTTTCTTTTAAATCTTCGTATAAATAAACTTTTATCTGACTGGGAGCAAATATTTCATAGTAGCGTTGTAATTGTTTTCCATAGTAGCCAACTTGGATATAATGCCAAAACCATTCCCAATTAAGAGAAATTCTCCTTTCTTCATCTTGTAAAGCCGAAGCAAAATCTCGACAAGGCTCGCGATCGTCCCTTACTATATGCAAGAAGTTAGCATATGCTCGCTCTACGGGATTACGCAAAATCACAATTAAACGAGCATCGGGGATATATTTATTAATGTTGTTTGCTGCTTGGGGATAATAAAGATAAGAAGGACAAGCTTCTCCTATGGCTGTTTCTGTTGTCACCCCTGCAAATTGTGCCTCATAGGTGCTTAAATCAGTAATAGAAAAATCTTTTAATGCTTCATCTCCGGGTCCTGGAAAATTAATTTCTTGACCTTCAAAAGCAAAAAAATTAGTTTCTTTAGTTGGTGTAAGATAAATCTGAGGATGTTGTTGAAGATATTCGTGTATTGCAGTTGTTCCTGCCTTAGCAGCACCAATAATAAGGAAATTGGGCAGAGTCTTATCATTTATCATTTACCATTTACCATTGATCAAATGTTTAATGTTCAATGTTTATAGAGTTCCCAATTCTTCTTTTAAATTTATCTTCGTAATCTATTAGACAAAGTTCAAGAATACAGTGACCTATTGATAATGATGGCTCAAGCCATTACTACAAACTACAAACCCCAACCGAACATTATTGAGTACAGTTTTCTCTACAAAAACATCCTCTTGTTGGTTCGGGCAGTAAACCATACCAGTTATGGGATATAAGCCACACTGACTAATTTTTTATGGCTTAATTAATATGAAAATAACAAAGCAAAAGTTCAAACCGAATCAAGCAAAGGAGTCAATAATCATGGCATTAGTAAGATACAATCCTTGGTCTGAAATGAATTCTTTACAACGTCAACTAAACAGATTATTTGATGATGTTTTAACTCCAAATAATTGGGAAGGATTTGATAATATTTCTAAAATTCCAGCTGCTGAACTTACTGAAACTGATGATGAAATCCATCTAAAACTAGAAGTTCCTGGCATGGAAGCTAAAGATTTAGACGTTCAAGTAATGGTAGATCGGGTAGCTATTTCTGGCGAAAGAAAATCTGAAGTTAAAGAAAAAACTCGCTCCGAATTTAGATATGGTAAATTCTCTAGAGTTATCCCTCTACCAGTAAAAATTCAAAACACCAACGTTACCGCAGATTACAAAGACGGTATCCTAAATCTAACTCTACCTAAAGCCGAAGAAGAAAAAAATAAAGTAGTGAAAGTAAATCTTTTAGGTGAAGAAACTGCTGAATAATCTTCCACAGGTAACAAATCAATTGTCATATTGATTAATTAATAGTAAAACCCAGTTGCATAGGATGGTGGCTGGGTTTTTTGTTGTAGAATTACAATCATAATTTATTTAATATTTTGCTTTTTGAAGCTCTTGAGATAGAAAGTGTGCGATCGCTGGCAGATTAAAAGTCTAGTACGGATAGCGATCGCACACAGGAATTAAATGCTGTTTTAAGAATTTTTCTTGTTCAAAATCAGCAAAACGTTGCCGAATAAATGACCATTCTCCAGCCCAATTCATTCTACCTCTACGGTCAACAGGATGGGCTAATTCTGGATGTCGCGCATAAAAGACGGCATCGGTTAATTCTCGATATAAACCTTCAAAAAAGTAATCATTGGTACGTCCCCAATAGTAACCTTCATCCCATAATTGTTCGTCCCACAATAATTCATCGTCATAGTAGTAATAGCGATGCCAGTAATCGTCCCGATTGTTTTGTAATCGATCTCTTAATATTTCTCGGCGATTGAAACGATGCCAACGTTCTTTTTTTTCTCTATTTCTTTCTCTTTCTGATAATAAATAATAGTGATTAATATGAGGTTTTTGGCAGCTTTGATGAATAACTTTATTAATTACTCGTCGAATTTGCGCTCGTTCTCGACGATAAAGAGTATGATGAATTCTCACTTGTTTGTTACGCATTTCTGGACGCAGCAATTTAAAAAAATAATTTGTCCAGTAATCAACTTTTTCTAATTCTTCTGATGTTGGAGGGCAATCAAGATAAGACTCACAATATTTATGAGCTTTTGCTTGCAGTGGAGTAAAAATAGAGATTAATAGACTTGTAATTAGACTAATAAGTAATAATTGATTAATTTTCATGTTTTCGAGGCATAAATAATAATACAAAAAATAAAAACTATAGTTATATTGCAAGGATAGCCTGAGATAGTTTGTTTTGAAATGGGTGGTTTTAACTAAAATAATAGATATTCAAATTGTTTTCATTTAAGTAATGCAGGGGCTGACAAATACCTAATTCTAGACAGAGATTATTAGAAAAAATTTTAATTTCTCATTCGATATTCATGATAATTTTAATCAAAATATTATTGGCTTAAGTAGTTTAGGTAGAAAAACTATGAAGCTGCCCCTGCTTTTTTTATGTTTAGATTAATTACGCCTACGTACTTCTTTGCAGACAAGCAATTTGACGTTTAGTTAACTGAGGAGTTATGCGCTCCCATTCTTCAGGAGAAAGTTGAAATTCACTTAAAAATACTTTGGGAATTCTGGAAGTATAGCCAAAAGTAATTGAATAGCGATTGCGTTGGGCTGGCTTGGCGCGGTGAAAAACATTACAGGGATCGGTAATGACGATACTACCTGCTTTCGCAGCACAAGTCTGCCAATTTTCTGGAGGAATAATTTCAGCGATCGCATCATCGTCAACAAATCCCGATGTATAGTTCAAAGCATTAGCAAGTTGTTCGGTATGAGATCGGGGTATATATTCATAAGGACCCCCAGTTTTGCCTACATGATTGAGATAGATGATAATTTTCACCATGCGTTGATCATCAATATCCCGATGCCAATGTCTAGCATCTGTTAAAGATGCATCAGCAGCATCTCGTCGCAAATCTACACCATGAAACAATAAGGGTAAACCGATATAGTTTTCGATGATATCGAGCAGTCTTTCTTGCAATCCCCATAATAAAATATCCGTATGTAAAAATTTGCGTAATTTAGGAATGCCTTCCCGCCAATTATGGAGATTAGAAAGAGTATAGAGATGGGGATGTAGCACGATGGTTTCTTGTACAAATCGTTTGGTATAGGGTAATCCTAATTCTGTTAGAGAAGTGATAAAAACCCCTTCTTGCTCTAAGGTTGAGACAATTTGGGCATCTGCTGGGGATAATTGAGGAAGGCAATCGCGATACTTAGCTCTTTCAAGGGAACGCTCGCGATCGCTGAGGGAGGGTAAATTAAAGTTTTGATGGGCGATTTGCTTGATTTTATGAGTGGCAAGTTTGGCTTTGCGACTGATTTGCTTTAAACTCGATTCTATGGGATCAGGCTTGTGGAAGACACTTTCAATTGTGGCTTTGACATCTTTGATGTGATAGGGCTTAACAATATAACCTTTGGGATGAGTTTCTCTGGCTTGCTTTAAGGTGTTGCGGTCTGAATAAGAGCTTAAGTAAATAATGGGAATCGGGCGATCGCTCTGAATTTTTTTGCTAGTAGCAATACCGTCGATTTCCCCTTTGATTACTATATCCATTAAGATCAAATCAGGCGGAGTTTCTGCTACTTTAGCTAGTGCTTTGATCCCCGAATCAACTATTCCTGCTACTTCATAGCCACACTTTTGCAATTTGCGTGCTAAATCTTTAGCCAGAATCAGTTCGTCTTCAACAATTAAGATCTGAATCGGTTTCATAATGGAAATATTAAAGTCTCTAGTTAAATTTTCTTGTCTAATCTAACTAAAGAATTTAATAAGATCGATTAGAGATTTTACATAGCTAAGAGCCAAATAGCAACAATTCAAGGGATTCGGTCAAATGAAGTAAAACAGAAGTGGGACAAAAGAAATAGTTTAAATTAAACTGGAATTATCAAAATAAGCGATAATTTCTTGCCCTATTGCTGTATTTAACCAATCGCGGTTGCTAGAAATAACATCTTCAACATCAGTCAAACCAATTTTTTGCGCTCCTTCAATTGCTAAGACTATGTCGTTATAGTCTTTATTGGATTGGAGATTGAGAGATACATCTTCAAAACCAACAATCGTACCTTCTGCACCAGTAAAAATATTGGCAACTTGGATGTTATTGTTAGCATTAGCAGCAGACATGGAGAAGAGGGGCTGTTTTTTGATTGCCCAATCAGGAGCAGTCAGAGCGTCATGTAAAGTACCATCAGGAATCAAAACTAAACCAAAAGTATCTCCAGGATTCATGGAAAAAGTTTGTTTTCCTAGATATTCCCCATGATTCAAGTTGCCTTCCCAGTGAAGATTACCATTAAATCTTGCGCCCTGATAGAGGTCTTGAATGACTGTATATCCTTGAGTGGTGTTACTTTTAGCTCGATTAATCGCCTCTTCTACAAAAGCGGACGAACCTATTTGATAGGTATCCATCCCATTCAGACTAAAGATACCTACTTCTGCTCCCTGATACCAGCCGCCATCATAAAGAAAATTGATTTTGACTTGACCAGAGTTGCCTACTTGAAAAACACCTTCATCAAATACGGCTCGGTTAGCATATTCCAGTAGTTCTCCACCGACCTTGGTCTTGCGCCAATCGCGATCGCTGTTAACATAGAGATCCATCGAAGAAACTGCTCCTTTTGCACCTTTAATTTGGAACACAAAGTCGTTGTAGTCGCGGTCTGAATCGGCAATATCAGTACGCACATCCTCAAAAGCGTATGTACCGCTACCATTTACATTCACCATTTGTCCGACAGGATTCCCCCCTGGATTAGCTTCGGGAATTGAAAACAGAGGCATTTTACCCCATTGCCAAATTTTAGTAGGGTCGGTGATTTCTAAAACTGTAGTATTTTGTACTAACATAAAGGCAAAGCGATCGCCTGGGTTCATGGTGAAGGTTTTAACTCCCTGATATTCCCCATTATTAAAATTATTTTCCCAGGGCATTTTTTCTGTAAACCGCGCTCCTTCATGACGGTCTTTAGCTAAAATATGTCCTAAATGAGAGCCAGTTAAAGCACGGCGAGTTGCTTCGGCAATAAAAGCATTAGAACCTGGTTGATATATATCCATACCTTCGAGGCTAAATACTGCTAACTCTCCTTGATACCAACCACCATCATAAAGGTAGTCAAAAGTTATGTTTCCAGTTTCTCCAACTTCAAACACTCCTTCATTAAACACTGTGCGATTGGCATATTCTAGAAGTTCTTTTCCTTTAGTAGTATTGCGCCAATCTCGATTGCTATTGATGACTGTATCGAGACTGACAGTATTATTGCTTGTCAAACCTTTAACCTGGAAAATAACGTCATTGTAATCTCGGTCTGAATTGTCAGTGCTAATAACAATATCTTCAAATGCTAAAGTGCCATTATTATCTACCGCGGCAATTTGATTAAAATCTGTAGAAAAAAGAACTTGTTTACCCCATTGGGAAGTACTGTAGGGATGTTGATATATATCTTGAAAGGTAGTATGTTGTACCAACATGAAAGCTAGCTCATCTCCCGCTTCCATGGCAAAGGATTTAACTCCTTGATATTGATCAGCATCAATATTAAAGTTGTTTTCCCAGGACATTTTTCCTGTAAAATGCGCCCCTTCAATGCGATCGCTCATGAGAATGCGCCCCTGAGTGCTATTGCTTAAGGCACGGGAAATAGCTTCGGTGAGAAATCCTACTGACCCTGGTTGATAAACTTCCATCCCCTTGAGACTAAAGACGGCTAATTCTCCCTGGTACCAGCCACCATCATAAAGATAATCAAATTCCACTCTGCCTGTAGAATTAACTGCAAAAGTACCAGATTCAAATTGGGGGCGGTTGGCATATTGAATTAATTCCCTTCCTACTCCTGTATTGAGCCAATTGCGATCGCTATAAATAGAATCTTCAACGCTTGTTGCAGTAGCAGTTGCACCCTGGACTTGAATTACCATGTCATTATAGTCACGGTCTACATTTTGACTATTTTTAAGACTGACATCTTCCCAACCAAAAGTACTGCCATCACCAGTAATATCGGCAATTTGACCGATGGTTTTTCCATTATTTAATTGAAAAAGATCGAAGGAAAATAAAGCATTTTGAGAGTTAGGATTAGCAGCTAAGTTGGCTACTGTGCCATTGCTCACCAACATCATGGCAAAGCTACTGCCTGACTGCATTTGAAATGTCCGTTTGCCGTTGTAAATCCCAGTATTATATTGACCTTCCCAACTCAATTCGCCATTTAAATCGCTAAAGCGGGCGCGATCATCTCGATCTTTAATAACAACATAACCCGATGTAGAATTACTCAAGGCACGATTAGCAGCTTCTTGGATAAATTGTTGAGAGCCAATCTCTAAATTCTCCATTCCTTGAAGATCAAAGATGGCTAATTCTCCTTTATACCAACCACCATCATAAAGATAATCAATATTAACTGCTCCTGAAGAATTAACCTGAAAAATTCCTTTAGTAAGATTATTAATAGTAGCCATTGTTGTTGAATTGTTGAATAAATAATTTGTGTATTTTTAGTTATTTTTATTATTGCCTGCTACTATTTGCGATCGCGTTAGTTTAAATGTTTGATTTATGTATATTTTTTAAATCCAATAGTTCGGACGTTTACAAAAAAACTCCCTGTTTTCAGTAAAAAACAGAGAGACAAAACATGACAAACTGAATATATAGCAATTTTAAATAATATTATTTCTTACCATCTGACCTATAATTTTTTCAAGCCAATGCAGGAATTAAATCTAACGAATCTATTAGTTCTTTAGTGAGTTCTTCTCTTACTAAATCAGTTTCAAATTCTTCTTCTAATAATAAACTGGCTTGAGTATAATATTTAGCGGGTGTTACGGTAAATTCTGCCAATCTCGGTTCTATGACAAAATCAGCTAAATCTTCTGCACAATTGGCGATAGGAATTCCTTGTTTGGCTAACTGTCGGGCTAGTTCCAGTTGATGATCGTCTACGTGTTCTTGAAAGTTATGAGTACGAGGAACTAAAATAAAAGGCTTATTAATTAAAGCTAGTAAGTCGATAGTCCCCTCTCCACAATGAGCGATGATAATTCGAGCCTTTTCTACTAACCGTAAAAATTCAGTTTGTTTGAGTACGGAATAGCCGTTTACTCTGTCGGGGACTATAGTACAACTACCATATTGAATTACTATTTCTTCTATTTCTGGTTGAATGACTTGTTGAGCTATGAGACAATCTATCCATTCCATAAGACGATTGAAAGGGAATTTTTCTGTACCGACTGTGACTAAAATCATAATTATTATTGTTAACTATCTAAAGTATTTGTAAAAGAAGAATTAATATTAAATGTGAAATATTAAATGCGAATTAATTTAGCTTTAGGATATTTAGCTGTTAGCTGTTCCCATTGCACGTAAATTGTATCGAGAAAAGGCATAACCAATCGAGCCGATAAACTGAGTTCTTCAACTCTAGTAAAAGATTCAATAAAAACTGTTTTAATTCCTGCTAATTTTGCCAAAATAATAAAGGGGACTGTAACTCCTGCACCAGTAGATAAAACTAATTGAGGACGTTCTTGCTGAATTACTCGCCATGCTAGCCAGAAGTTACGAATTAAGTTAGGTAAATTACGATTGGTAGGACTGTAAGCCCAATACACCTTTTCATTATTTAAAATTAATTCAGTAGAAGCTGTTTGAAAAGTAACCCAACAGCAATCATGTTTTTTCCAAAAAGAAGATAATCTTTGTAGTGCCTGAAAGTGACCGCCTGTAGAACTAATAAGTAAGATTTTCATGTTTGACTTGTTGTTTAATCCTTGATTACTTTTAGTATCTCTGTCGGCTGTTTGCGATCATGTTTGACTTATAAGATTTTTTGTATAACTTATTACGAAATATTAAAAACATGGAAAATAAGGCGATCGCTTGAAGTAATGGTTAAATTGCAATGTCCTTCAATGGGAAACTCCTATTCTAGTAGTTTTACTTGTTTTTTGAGGTGACGATTTTCCTGTTTGAGGAGAATAATTTTCTGTTGCGCTCTGTAGAAATGACCTTTATAAGCACCCAAACTTTTATTAGTTTGACCTAATTGTTGACGGCGTTTTTGCTCTCGAGCTAACTGACGCTGTAATTTTTGATATTGTTTTTGTAACTCTTGCAAACCCCCTTTACACTGAGATTTTAAGTTTTGCAACTCGCGATCGCGCAGTGCTAATAATTGGTTTAAAGTTTCAATTTTGGCAATCATTTGAGGATTAAAGTTATGGGTTTTCACATCTTTAATTAACCCTTGATAGCTATGGTGAATCCATTGATGTTGAACTTTAAACGCCCTTCTGGTTGCTTCATATTTAATAGTATTTAATATTGCTTCTTTGTGAATTCCCGTATGTTTAGCTTTAATTTCAATTAATAATCGGTCGTAATTAGTAGCATTGTGTCTCAGGCTATCGCAATCAGCTTCAATATATTTAAGGCGATCACCACTACTTGAATTAATAACATAAGCATCTTTTCCTTCTCCACGGGGAGGATGACAGACAATACGATCTTTCCAAAATTGAATTATTTCTTGTAATGTTGGTTGTTGCGTATCTATAGTCATTGTCGATTTCATTAGCGACTAGTACAAATAAGATTTAGACTTATAAATTATCTCAATCGCGTCTGTTATAACAGTTGGAGAAGAAAAACGCCAGTTTAGCTAAAATTTATTAATTTATTAAATGCCCTGCGAGTAGTTTCATATTTGATAGTATTTAAAATAGCTTCTTTCAAATATCCGTTATACTGAAATTTAATTTTAGGCAATAGCTTATCGTAGTTAGTAGCAAGATGACGCAAGTGATCGCAATCAGCATGAAGATAATTAATTAATTCTCCAGTAGTAGAATCTACCAAATAAGCACTAAATCCTTCACCTTTAGGAGATAGACAGATAATCCGATCTTTCCAGCTTTGAACTATATCTTGTAAAGATGGCCCCGAAGTAGAAGTAATCATAATTATAATTATTTATATTTAAAATTTAAAATCAATATAATTTAGTACTCAATCCATAGGAGTATATTTCAGCAATTTTTCTAATTTATGTTGTGATAAGTATTGTTCTAGCCAAGCTCTTTTTAATAAATCGATAGTTTTTGGTTGACAAGAAAGAGTATATTCCCACTGCGCCCCTTTCCACCAACTAACATAATTAGATAAATCATCATATGCTTCAGTAACTGCCAACTCACCAGTTAATTGATGATATTGTTGTTGCTCGATCGCGTTAATAAAAGACTGAACTTCTCGTTTAAATTGCTTAAATTCTTGAGAGTCTTTAGTTAAACTATCGATTAAATAAATACATTCTGACCAAGATTTTTTAGTTCTAAAATCGTATTGTTTATCTTTAACTAAAGGAAAAGCTTGTTTTAAATCTCTCAGATTATTTACTTCTGCTAATTGATAGGTTTTGGCTTTAATAGTTTTTAAGAGAAATTTTTCGGGAAAAGTATAAATATCCCAAGCAGAAATTAAATCTAATTGTTTGGCTCGAAAAACATCTGCTTG
The DNA here is from genome assembly GCA_050330335.1 of Pleurocapsa sp. Lineage (GTDB taxonomy): Bacteria > Cyanobacteriota > Cyanobacteriia > Cyanobacteriales > Xenococcaceae > Waterburya. The sequence goes on from JBHJNX010000061.1 coordinate 18,054, forward strand.
AGTCTCCAACTCACTTTGAGATAATCCTAATTGCAGACAACGTCGATACTCGTTTTCTAAAATAGATTTAGGAGAATTTAATTGAATCGTGACTAACCCTGCTTGATGATATTGTTTCAATCTTGTTTGCAGGTCTACATATTTCATGAATTTAGATCCTAATTACATTGATGCCGCTTGCCATATTCTCTGGTATAGCTCGAAAACTTGTTTCTCTTCAAGGATAGTAGTCTAATTTCTTGGTTAGTTTTAATTATCGCGATCGCCCTAAATTTATTAATGAGTTAAACTAACTGTAAATTTTGATTTATCTGGAAATCTTGATTTTATGGCAATTCTTTAATTATTTTCCAGTTATGCCGCAAAAATGCTTTTACCATGAAGGGTAATGTAGCTTCTTTTCAGTTGAACTATGAACTTACCAAATAAAAGCCATAATGTGAAATTATTCGGGCTACCTGCCGAACGGGGAAGATGGTTGTTAATCTTATTGGGAATGCTCCTTTTGCTTTGTTTGGGAACAGTTTATTCTTGGAGTATTTTTAGCAAACCCTTAGAAACATTATTAGATATCGGTGCAACTGAAAGTCTCTTACCTTATACCTTTGTCTTACTGTTCTATTCGGCTTTAATGCCCATTACTGGATTTTACCTCGATCGCTTGGGAATACGCCGAGTAACTATTATAGGCGGGATTATTTTAGGTATTGGCTACATACTTTCTAGCTTCGCCACTCATATTTCCATGCTCATTGTCAGTTACGGAGTATTAGTAGGAACGGGAGTGGGTATAGTTTATGGAATACCAATGGTAGTTGCTGCCCGTTGGTTTCCCGATAAAAAAGGATTGGCGGTAGGCTTAACTATTATTGGTTTTGGACTATCTCCAGTAGTAACAGCACCTTTAGCTAAAGTATTAATTGATCGCTATGGAGTGCAGCAAACTTTATTCATTTTGGGTATTGCTTTTACTGTAATTATTTTAGCGATCGCAACTATGCTAAAACTACCACCCCAAGGATGGCAACCCCAGGGATGGCAAATAGTTCGGCAAGATACCGTTTCTCATTATTCCCCTCAACCTCACTTATTTCAAACCCGCTCTTTTTATGGCTTATGGATCTGTTATGCTATCGGAACTTTAGTTGGTTTGACTGCTATTGGTATTTCTAGTCCCGTGGCACAAGAGATCGTAAAAATGAATCCCACTATGGCAGCTAGTAGTGTTTCTCTGTTTGCTTTATTTAATGGGTTGAGTCGTCCCTTATTTGGCTGGCTGACAGATCGCATTCAGCCTCGTTATGTGGCGGTTGCTTCCTATATTCTGATTTTGATAGCTACAATTTTGATGATCAATGCCAAGGAAGGACAAGTAGGGATTTATTTAATTGCCTTCTGCCTCTTTTGGTTTTGTTTAGGTGGTTGGCTAGCACTCGCTCCTACAGCTACTTTAACCTTGTTTAACCCTGATAATTACGCCCAAAATTATGGCATTGTCTTTACTGCCTATGGAGTGGGTGCGCTTCTGGGTACTCTAACTGCGGGACGTATTCGGGATATTTTTGGTTCTTATACCTATGCCTTTTATCCCATGGCATTCTTAGCAGCCATTGGCATTATTGTAGCGATCGCCACTCTGAAACGAGAGCATCTTGTAGTAGACAAGGCTGAGATTGCTATGCGGTAATCAGTCATTAGTCTGAACTTCCCTATGCCTTGTGCTGCGATGCCCTATTCCCTTAAAACGTTAGCTAGGGAGTCGAAGAAAATGTCTAATTTAAATACAGTAAATAAATACGATGCGATCGTGATTGGTTCTGGTATTGGCGGACTAACTACGGCTGCGATCCTCTCCAAATACAACCGCAAAAAAGTATTAATTCTAGAGCAACATTATGTTATTGGCGGATTTACCCACGAATTCGAGCGTCGGGGTTTTCACTGGGATGTGGGACTTCATTACGTAGGAGATATGGGAGAAGGGGAAATCGGACGGCAAATATTTGATTACATTACTGAAGGAAAACTGCACTGGAATAAAATGCCAGATCCATTTGAGAAATTTGTCTATCCCGACTTTACCTTTGAAGTCTATTCCGATCCGCAGCAATATCAGTCCGATTTAACCAGGATGTTTCCTACAGAAAAAGTCGCCATTAAAAAATATTTTGCCCATATCAAACAAGCCAACCTTTGGCATGGACTTCAGGCAATTGCAGATTCATTACCTGGTTGGTTGAGGTTGATCGTCAAGCTACTGGTGAAAAACTTCGGCAAGATTATTCGCCTAACCACTCAAGAATATCTTGATCGCTCTTTGCAAAATCCCCAACTAAAATCCCTACTGGTGTCCCAATGGGGTACTTATGCTTTACCTCCGTCACAGAGTTCCTTTGGCATTCATGCCTTATTAGTCAACCACTATCTCAACGGTGCTTGGTATCCGATAGGGGGAGCAAAAGAAATTGCCAAAAATATCCTACCCGTAATTAAAAAAGCTGGCGGAAAAGCGATCGCCAGACGGAAAGTTACAGAAATATTAATTGAAAATGGAGTAGCCATGGGAGTAAGAGCTAAAAAAACCCACAAACCAGAAGCAGAAATCGAAGAATATTATGCACCTGTAATTATTTCCGATGCAGGAGCATTCAATACTTATACCAAACTGGTTCCCGCAAGCTATTCTATTCCCCATCGCGAAGAAATTAGAACCTTTCCCAAAGCAATGGGAAATATAACCTTGTATTTAGGGTTTACTGAATCACCAATCAAGCTGGGATTTCAAGGAGAAAACCACTGGATTTATCAAGATTACGACCACGATCGCACGTTTAAGCAACTAAGCTCTCTAGAAGAATTTCCCACTCACTGCTATTTATCTTTCCCTTCCCTCAAAAATCCACTAGCATCTAATCACACTGGAGAAATTATTAGCTTTATCGACTACCAGCTTTTTTCCCAATGGCAAGATCAACCTTGGCAAACAAGAGGAGAGGATTATCTTCAACTCAAAGCAAAACTATCTAAGAGCCTAATTGAGTTAGTCGAATCTAAATATCCAGGTTTTAGGGATTTAATCGCTTACAGCGAACTGTCCACCCCTTTGACAGTAGAATATTTTGATGCCAGTGACAGAGGAGCGATTTACGGCATTCCCGCCACCACGCAGAGACTGGATGCAGAGTGGATCGGTGCAAAAACTCCAATTAAAAATCTCTATCTCACAGGAACAGATACTAGCGGACATGGTATTCTGGGCGCAGCGATCGGTGGTATTGTTACCGCAGGCATTTTAAACGGATCTTTTGGCTTTTTTAAAATTATGTCCGCTCTCAAGAAGTAAGAGGATGTTATGAACTTTTCACTTGTTTTTGCCTGCTTTTCGTGCCGACTGTATGGAGCTAGAAGTTACAGGAAGGATAAAGAGAAAGCTATTCGAGAAATACT